>CAZFDX010000897.1:0-6093 GCA_964518325.1 uncultured Alcaligenaceae bacterium
GGACATCAATTGAGTGTTATTTTTATCCCAGTTGTTTCCTTTGGATCGTTTTCGGGACGGGTCCTCCGTAGGCGGCCCAGAGGGCATCGATGGTATGCCCCACCCAGATTTTGGGATCGATCTTTTTCATATGGCGGGCTACCTGCATGATGCAACCCACGTTCCCCATAAAAACTGCTTGTGCTTTCGTACTCAGGATGTTTTGAATTTTGCGGTCGCCTAATTGCTCTGCCATTTCCGGTTGCGTGAGATTATAACTTCCTGCGGCTCCACAACAAATTTCGCTTTCAGGGAGGGATATTAATTCGAGTTCTGGAATCTTCTCCAATAGTTTTCTCGGTGGATTGGCAACCTGTTGAGCATGTCGTAGATGACAGGCATCGTGATAGGTTGCCCGAATTGGTAATGGGTGTGTTGGGGGGACTAATCCCAATGAATCGAGAAATACAGAGATATCTTGCGTTTTTTTAACGAAGCGGGAGGCAGCTTCAGCGTAAGGGGTTTCGTGCAGCAGATGTTCATAATCTTTGAGCATCGCCCCACAACCTGCCGCGTTGACGATCACCGCATCAAGGTCGTTGACCTCATTCATAAATTGAAATGCTTGCAAATTGATTTGAGCGTAGTTGCGAGCTTGTTCATCTTTGGCGGTGTGATAGTCCAAGGCACCACAGCACCCTTGTGTTTTTGGGATCACCACTTCGCAGCCATTTTTTTGTAAGACTTTTGCGGTGGCCCATTGAGTTTCCGGATAAAGAGCATCGGCCACACATCCTAAAAATAACCCCACCTTCGCGCGACGTTTCCCTTCTGCGGGTAAAATTTCAGCAAAGGAGCCATAGTGTTTTTGGAGATTTGGGAGCATTCCGTGCATTTGTCGAACCGATTTGGGCAGTAAGCGCAGCAAGCCGGTTTTTCGGGCCAGCCAATCGATGCCGCTCCATTGGGCCAAGCGGGCGGGTGCAAGAGCCAAACGGGTTCGCTTTCGAGAGGGGAAAATGTGATAAAGCACCCAGCGTTGCCAACGGGCTAAGGGCTGAACCGCACGCCCCGGTTCCAATTTTTCCACATATTCTCGGAACGGTTCAATCAATTTTCCATATTGCACCCCCGAGGGACAGGCCGTTTCGCATGCTCGGCAATTCAAACACAGGTCTAAATGTTTTTTAACCTGCTCATCTAATTTCAACTTCCCATCGATCACATTCCGCATGAGATAAATGCGTCCCCGAGGGCTATCGGCCTCATTGCCTGTCTCGACATAGGTCGGGCAAGCACTCGTGCAGAGGCCACAATGGACACAATCAAGAATCAGTTCGTAATCGATCTTCGGTCCTCCGAGAGGAAGGACGGGTAAACTGAATTTTGTAGTTGCTTCGGAATTATGGGTTGCCGACATGAGTACACATTTTGAGGGAGGAAATCTTCGGGCTTTGGAATCATTATAGGAAGGTGAAAAGCTCAACGAAAATCATAAGTCGTTGGAATCGAGAGGTTTGATTGGACGAAGAACTTTAGCCTTTGATGATTCCCTGATCGATCAAATAATTGATGATTTTGGCGACTCCTTCGGCAGTCGAGAGGGTACCGGTATCAATGGTGATTTCTGGATTCAAAGGAGCTTCGTAGGGGTCATCGACACCGGTGAAGCCCATCCCTTTGCCTGCGGCAACTGCTTCGCGAGCCTGT
Organism: uncultured Alcaligenaceae bacterium; assembly: GCA_964518325.1. Lineage (GTDB taxonomy): Bacteria > Planctomycetota > Planctomycetia > Gemmatales > Gemmataceae > SKW135. The sequence goes on from CAZFDX010000897.1 coordinate 1,690, forward strand.
TTGTATAACCCCTTGGGATCACGGCTTTCACATACTTCGATTGGTGTGTTGACGTAGATTTCGATGAAGGGAACGGGACCGGTTTTGCTGGCTTGGTGAATTTTTCGTGCAGCATCGCGATCTTTACGATAGGGGCTAATAAAGCTGGTTAGACACAACAACCCTGCATCGGCAAACAGGAGAGAAACCTCGCCAATGCGGCGGATATTTTCCTCGCGATCCTCGGCAGAAAATCCCAAACCAAAGCGTTTGGCCTGCGTTTCGGAATAGCCTCGGGTATCCATTAGAATCTTGGGGCCGGCGTTCAAACCAAAGCGAATGTTATCACCATCTAAAACGTAGGCAGCATGACCTCGGGCAATGAGAACTTGCTCCAGTGCGACCGCCAAAGTCGATTTCCCCGAGCCTGATAACCCCGTGAACCACAGGGTCGCTCCCAATTGCTTGAGCAAGTTCGCTCGTTCGGCACGGGTGACGGTGCCGGCATGCCATGTAATTTGTTCCGCTTTGATTTGCGACATTCGATCCTCTTATTCAGGTTCAACAATCTTGTTTACGGGCGATGTTTTTTGTTCTACATACAAGGGGCATTTTGGAAACTTGCCTCGAACTAATCGATCGGTTTTGAGATTCTGCGAGATCGAATTCTCTTTCTCTTTACAATTCGTAGATACCCTGTGAGAAACTCGTTTTCATTTGAGACTCGATAGCGCTGTTGGAGATCAACATCCACCTCGATATTTAGGTTTTTCAGAAGCCTTTTTCGGGTTTATGTTTTTCTCAATGGGTCTTTGTCCGGTTGCTTGGGTGGATTGGTGATTTTCGGATCGGGGCTTGGGGAAGCTGTCCCAAGAATTTGGGTTGGTGCGTCCTTGGTAGAAGGTTCAATTCCTGCGCCTGAGACAGAAAAGCGAATGCCGCTCCGTCCTCCTTTGGTGGTTTTCACTCGCACCGTCAGGGTCACCTTCTTATTCGGTTCGACATCAACGGGGAAAAATTCAATTTCACCAGCGTTCCCTGCTCGAACCTTGGGGTCGGCCCCTTCAAAATTCAAGCCATCCAGAAAATCTCCTTTGACGATGACCCCTTTGGCCGTAGCGGTGCCCCGATTTTCGAGGGTCACGAAATAATCGATAGTCTCACCGATATTCGATTGTGCAGGTCCGCGAACATCCCAATCCAAGGCACAGGCGCCATCGAAAGTGACGCGGACTTCTTGTTTTGGTTCATTGCCCCGATCGGCACGGGCAGAGAAGAGGACCGATCTTTCTCCAGGGGAATTGGTCGAGGTGTTCAGAGAAAACTCACGCGATTGCCCCGGTTCCAGTGCAGGAATGGTCCATTGCACCACCCCTTGATACAGGTTACTTCCGACCGAGGCCTTGGTTGCTCGCATATCGGGAGGCATGGTCACTTTCACACACACGTTTCGCAATTCTGCCGAACCGGTGTTGGTGACCTTCACCCGATAGGGGGTTGCTTGTCGGACGATCCCTTTTCCACCGGGTGGACCAACTGCTTGCAGGTCTAACGAAGCATGTTTAATCTCGGTTTCGGCGCTGGCTTTGGCATTGACCCCGTTATCGGCACGGGCCAAAACTTCCGTACCCACTTTGCCATGATTTTTAGAAGAGGCCTTGTATTCGATCACCGTTGTTTGCCCTGGCGCCAAAGAGGGAATCGTCCACGAGCGTCGTTTTCCGGTAGCATCGGTATTGCTGACCAGCACCCCATCGCCGCGACGATTTTCTTCTTTCTCAAAGGCTAGCCCTGCCAACAGATCGCCATACACTTCGATATTTTTAATGGTGACTTTTCCATTATTTTTGACAGTCACCCGATAGTTAATTGGCTCGCTGGAAACCGCTTCTTCGGGTCCATCGACTCGCAAAGCTAAATTAGGTTGAGAAATAGTCGTAGTCACGGCCCGTGCAAATTCGTACTGAACTTTGGCGATCAGCTTCACTTCCTCTACCCCCTCATCGGGGCGCAGGGTGATTTGGATCGTACGTGATTTTCCCGCTTCCAGAACGCCTAAATCCCAGCGAAGTTCTGCCCCTTCGGCCGTGGGGGGGGGATCGGTCCCCACTTTGGCCGTCTTCTTGGGCAAGCTGGCGCGAACATTCACCCCATGAGCTTTCGAGGTCGATAAATTTCGCACATAAAGTTTGTAGACAATTTCCTGCCGACTGGGCGATAATGCAGGACCATCGATGAATAAACTGACCGTTGGAGGCGAAAGTTCTCCGCTAGTCAAATTCGCAGAGGGAGACCCCACCGGCACATAAGGACTGGAAGGGCCGATCGGTAGGACCGGATTCGAGGTGAATTGAACCGGTTGAATGGCAGGAGATTCCGGCCCCGAAAAGAGAGGGGATTTCGGAACGTAAGGGTCCTCATTCTGCAAAGGTCGCGAGGCCTTGAGTTCAGGCAAAGGCTTGGGATTCACTTGGTCCTCTCCCCCTGCATGTTTGATGGCGGGGTCTCGGAATCCCCCCCCCTTTGCCAGAGGAGGTTCTGGAGTTTCCGGTGGTATCCATTGCCCCCCGCGGTTCTGGGCCACAGCTAGGGTCACCAGCCCCCCGATCCACAACAAGGCCATTCCGAAGAGTCTTCTCATCCCTGATCTCCTCTCAATCGAACCTGCCCTATAGCCTTTTTCTCATTCGCCGAAAAGGCCAACTTTTCCCCTCTTGACCGAATTACGCGAATTGTTTACTTCGTTTTATTACCCTGCCCCTTTATCTCACCTACGCTGTTGATGGCAGTCGCCCCTTGGAGTTGAAGCCGATCAGCCGAATGACCTAACCTTGTTTATTTCACTTGCTCTGTTACCATGCTCATCAGGGAACAATCCCCAAACCCTACGGCTTTTCCAATGTGACAGAGAAATTTGAAGATAACCTAGAAGATAACCTTGAAGAGTGGAAACCTCGACGAATTGCGGAAATTTCCATTCGATCCGTTAGCCAACTCCCTTCGAATCGATCCCCCAAACCCTAGGGCTTTACCAATTGAAAAAAATCTTTGGTTCCCAACCGGATAGAACCGTGAAATTTTTTGGGAATTTCCTTGAGATTTGTTAAAGATTTGTTACTTATTAAAATAGGCAAAATATTACTTCCTACCTACCAGAAGGGGGATCACTCCCTTCCAGCAACCCCAAACCGAGGGGAACCTACCATGTTCACAATTGTTGGCGATTCTTACCGCCTTTGCGATGGTGTATCGCGTCGGAGCTTTCTGAAAGCAGTTGCATTTACCTTTTGTGCCATGCTCTTTACCAAAGCCGATATTATCCGAGCTGAAGAACGATCGGGCCGCTCCCTGTCGGGTCATAAAGCCGTAATCAACATTTTCTTAGGTGGGGGACCTCCTCACCAAGATATGTGGGACATCAAAACCGAAGCCCCTGCGGACATCAAAGGGGAATTCAAACCCATAAATACAAAAGTTCCGGGAATTCAAATTGGCGAATGCTTCCCGAAAATCGCCGCGATGGCCGATAAATTCACCTTCATCCGATCGGTCGTTGGCGCTCGCGGCGGTCACGATGCCATCCAGTGTATGACTGGGAAAGATGAAAGTGCCTTCCGTGCGGTGGGAGGTTGGCCGAGCATGGGATCGTTGATTTCCAAAGTCTTGGGGCCAACCGATCCGAGCGTTCCTCCTTTCGTGGGATTGGCAGCCAAAACTCAACATATGCCTTGGTCCGATTGTGGAAAACCCGGCTTCCTTGGTGTGGCCCACAGCGCTTTCCGTCCCGAAGGCCAAGGGATGAACGATATGAAATTGAGTCAGATCAACCGTGAGCAACTTTATGATCGAAAATCGCTGCTCACGAGCTTCGACTCGATGAAACGTGAACTCGACCACTCGGGGGCTTGGGTCGGTGCCGATTCCGCCACTCGCAAAGCGCTCGACGTGTTGACCTCCAGTAAGCTCCTCGAAGCGTTGGACATTAGCAAAGAACCCGAAAAAGTTCGTGCCCGCTATGGCGATGGCAAACCTTATAAATATCAATACGACGGCTCGCCCACCTGTAACGATCACCTGTTGATGGCTCGCCGATTGGTCGAAGCTGGTGTCCGCTGCGTCACCCTCAGCTACGGCCGATGGGATAGCCACGGGAAAAACTTCGATCTCGTTCGCGATCATGGTCCCAAACTGGATCAGTGTGTCACGGCCTTGGTCGAAGACCTCGATGCTCGGGGCATGCTGGATGATGTGGCTGTGGTTGTTTGGGGTGAATTCGGCCGGACGCCTCGAATCAATAAAGATGCGGGCCGCGATCACTGGCCTCAAGTAAGCTGTGCCCTTCTAGCTGGGGGCGGCATGAAAACCGGTCAAGTGATTGGAAGTACCGATCGTCTGGGAGAACGAGCGACCTCGCGCCCCGTCACC
>CAZFDX010000898.1:0-3241 GCA_964518325.1 uncultured Alcaligenaceae bacterium
CTTTAAGCCCATTTTGCTGAAGGTTTTTAATTTCTTCGAGATACGGCAAGTAATGCTCTTCTGCTTGTTGAATGGCCAAGGCGCGACGTTGCTTGGCTTGATCGACCCGAGTGCGGAAGGTTTGTTGAATTTCGTTCAGAAAATCTTCATGGGCTTGATAAGCGAGCTGAATCTGCCGCTGGAGTTGCTCGGTGAGTTCGTTCACCCGTGCTTTCACCTGTTTTCGGAAGAGGAAAAATCCCCCGATCCCAATCAGCAGCCCGAGAACGGCCCCGACGGCCGCTCCTATCTTCTCTGCAAGGATAAAGCCGACCGTACCCACACATCCCATGAGCGGAATCGTGAACAGGCTCGCCCCCAATCCCCCAATAAATTGCGGTGAGCGCATCATTTGCAATTCTGTCGAAAGGGCTTCAGCTGTTTGAATCGAGACAGAAAGACGGGTCAAAGGGGCCGTTTCGGGCTGGGCAATCCGCGAGGTGGAATCGCGTTCCACACCCAGATTTTGAATCCGAGTCAGAAACTCCTTGGCTTGCCGTAGGGAGGTATCGCGATCGTGGGCAGCGTCTTTCAGGGTCGCTTCTAACACCGAATCGGCCGACCATTTGGCATCAGCAAATCCCGATTTCGCTTTTTCCTCCGCTAGGGCACTTTCCCGATTGATGTGGACAATTCGTTCATCCCGCTTTTTGATGAGGTCCTCGCAATCTTTACGGAAGCTCTCTTCCAAAGATTGATTTAACGACTCGAACCGAGATTTCTCCAACGCGATCTCATGTTCGTAGGCACCAGTCAGGCTTTTCATCACCCGTTGAAATTCCTTCTCCGCTGCCGAGGTGGCCTTTTCGTATTCCGAGGCAGACTGGGTTTCATCCCGAAATCGAGCATCGAATAAAAACGTCAACTCGCGAAAAGTTTGGCGTTGCAGGTCGTGCAAATTGGTAGGGGCTTCGGGGGGAGTTAAACGAACAGACATGGGTAAGTTCCTCTGCTGCTATTTTAGCTAACACACCAAGGGCGTGTGACGTTTTCGCGAAAAAGAATTTTTTTCAAAACAATCGGTGTGAACAGGCAAAGACCTTTCGAGCTAGGGGGGGGAATAACCCCTAGCTCGCCGAGATGACCGATGAGAAAGAATATAATTGACGAGCCTGATGAGATGCGATCCTACCGATGAAATGCGGATGGATACCCCTAACCGATTTCTGCTTGGGGAACGCACTACCTCTCTGAGAGTGAGGTTCGTATAACTTGGGAATGCGCGACGCTTTCCGATTCTTTTGGCGTTACGTCCTTCCGGTTGTTGTGATTCTTTGGGTCGGGTGGTTCTTCTACGAAAAACTCTCCAAGGCCGACAATTGGCAGGCATACGTTTCCTTCCATCCGGAATGGTTTGTCCTTTCGGGCCTGCTGTATCTGGGCGCTCATGCGATATGGGCTTCGTTTTCGATTACCCTTCTTCGCAACCAAGGGGCGGTGGTCTCGGCCACGACGGGTTTGCGGGCTTACTTTGTCTCGCAATTTGGAAAGTATGTCCCTGGAAAGGTCTGGGTGTTGGCCATTCGAGTTGGTATGCTCGGCAAAATCGGAATTTCCCGTACTGCTGTGGGGATCACCGCCTTTTATGAATCGATCACGGCCATGAGTGCGGGGGCTTTGGTCACGGCCGTCATTCTCTGGCAGGTGTTCGAGGAAGTGCCCATCGTCAAGGGAATTAGTGCTTGGTGGGTGACCCCGTTTGCGTTGGCACCGATTGGTTTAGTCGGCCTGAACCGCTTTATCAATCGGGTGAGTCGCTGGATTAATGGAGCCAATGCAAAGCAATATCCTCGGGTGAAACTTCATTTGGCCGTTCGAGGCTTGCTGCAAGGATCGTTGGGCTGGTTGCTGCTCGGATTGGGGTTGTGGGCTTGCATGAAAGGATTGGGGATCGATTTTCCACTCGATTCCCAAATCTGGTTACGACTGGTCGCCTTGAATGCGATTGCTTATGTGATCGGGTTTCTCGCGGTGTTCACCACGGCCGGCGGCGGGATTCGGGAGGGGGCCTTGCAAATCGTTTTGGCCATGGAATTGATTCGGGTTCTCCAGTTCGATCGAGGCTCTGCCGATGCCATTGCAGTCATTGTGGCGGTGGCCCTGCGTTTGAGCTGGACCACAATGGAAATTCTCGCAGCAGCGACCATCTGGTTTTATCATCGCTGGACCCATCCCAAAGAACCGATCTTACTTCCGGAATCTCCCACGCCGATTCCTTCCCCGAATATGGAAGGGGTTAAACCATGAGCGGCGAGGTCGGCAAAATTTCTCTGGTGATCCCTGTTTATAATGAAGCAGAAAGCCTGCGGCCTTTGTATGCAGAGATTGTGCAAACCGCCGAGAAAAACCAATACGATTTTGAGATTTGGTTGATCGACGATGGAAGCACCGACCCTTCATGGAGCGTGATTTCGGAACTAGCCCAAGCCGATGGCCGCGTTCAAGGCATCCGCTTCCGGAGAAATTTCGGAAAAGCCGCCGCCTTGCATGCCGGATTTGAACGGGCACGGGGAACCTATGTTTTCACCCTCGATGCCGACCTTCAGGATGATCCGGCAGAAATCCCCAATTTCCTGCACAAATTAAACGAAGGGTTCGACGTGGTGAGCGGCTGGAAAAAAATCCGGCACGATCCTTGGCATAAGGTGTTCCCCAGTCGCGTCTTCAACGGGATGGTATCGAGCCTGACGGGAGTCAAACTCCACGACCATAACTGCGGCATGAAAGGCTATCGGGTCGAGGCCGCCAAAGCCGTTCGTCTTTACGGAGAAATGCATCGATTTATCCCCGTGTTGGCCGCCTCACTGGGGTTCCGAATCGGGGAATTAGTGATCCATCATCGAGCCAGAAAATTTGGCCGCTCCAAATATGGCTTTCGTCGCTTTTTAAGGGGCTTTCTCGATTTATTGACCGTAAAATTCCTCACCACTTACCAATGGCGCCCCAATCATCTGTTTGGCTTTTGGGCCTTGTTCTTTCTGGTGATCGCGATTCCCCTTGGGGTACTTGAATATCTTGTTCGGATTCCGATGGGTGTTTATGTTCTTCTTGCAATGGCCCTGCAACTGGGACTCATCGGGTTGGTGGCAGAATTGTTCGCTTTCCAACAAACAACCAAACCCTTTGAGATTCGCGAGCAAACCTCGAGTCGTAATCTTTGAGATTGATCAAAGAAAATGGATAGGGTCTAATCACCTTGAGA
>CAZFDX010000899.1:0-4266 GCA_964518325.1 uncultured Alcaligenaceae bacterium
GACCCTTGGGATCGCAAAAGAAAAAAAGGCTCGGTATTTGCTGGCCAGTACCAGTGAATGTTATGGGGACCCGCTCGAACATCCTCAACGGGAAGAATACTGGGGGAATGTGAATCCCATTGGGGTACGGGGCTGTTACGACGAAGCCAAACGATTCGCCGAGGCCATGGTCATGGCCTATCACCGCACGCACGGAGTGAACACTCACATCGTTCGCATTTTTAACACCTACGGGGAACGAATGCGTTTGGACGATGGCAGGGTTTTGCCGAATTTCATGGGGCAAGCCCTACGAGGGGAACCCCTGACCGTTTATGGCGACGGTTCACAAACACGAAGTTTTTGCTACGTTTCGGACTTAGTAGAGGGAATCTTTCGATTGTTGTTCACCGACTATCATCTTCCTGTGAACTTGGGAAACCCTGCGGAGATCACCATCTTGCAATTTGCGGAGGAAATTCTGCGCTTGTCCGGAAGCAAATCTCGAATTGAATTTCGTCCTTTACCTGCCGATGATCCTAAGGTTCGTCAACCGGACATTACCCGCGCTCGAACCCTGTTGAATTGGGAACCTCGGGTCGGCCGTGAAGAGGGCCTGAAACGAACGATGGCGTATTTCCGTAATAAGATCAACTCAGGAAGCTAAAATCGGCCCCGTCTCACGCTGTCCTTAGGATACAATCACACGATGCGCTTTCAGCGAAACTCGGGCATGATTTCTTCCGTGCGTCCCGCGTTCGTGGCCCTTTTCTTTCTTCTCCCTTTCTTCCGTGCGGTCCTTTCTTTTTTTCCTTACTGGCATCGGTTATTCCATCAATCCATCAGGTTTGTTTCTCGGTAAGGTCACAATAAAGGTGCTGCCTTTGCCTAATTCGCTTTGAACTTGGATAGTCCCCGACATCGCTTGAACAAGGTGTTTCACAATACTTAAACCCAGACCGGTGCCTCCTAATTCTCGGGAGCGTGCCTTATCAACACGGTAAAATCTTTCAAAGATTCGGGATTGATCCCGCAAGGGAATACCTGGGCCGTTATCGCGAACCTGAATTTCGGTTTTCTCACCCTGATGTGCCCAACTCACTTGAATGGTCGCACCCGCTTGGCTGTACTTGATGGCATTATCCACCAAGTTTAAGAGAATGGTTTCGAGCGATTCTTCATCGGCCCAAACCATCACATTCTCGGCTTGGGGAAGAAATTCAAGGGTCGATTGCTTGGCTTGGGCGTTAATCACTTGGTTCTCTAAACAGGCGGGGATAAACTCTCCGAGTTCGATCTCTTGGGGATCGAGCAATTGCTCGCCCGATTCGATCCTTCCGAGACTGAGCAGATCGAGAATCAACGCCAATAATCTTTCACTCTGTTCATTGATCGAATTGAGGAAGACTTCACGCATTCGGGGGTCTTCCACGGCCCCATCCAAAAGATTTTCCGTGCAGGTGCGGATCACAGTGAGGGGAGTTTTTAACTCATGCGAGACATTGGCAACAAACTCTTGGCGAAGTTGTTCGAGCCGCCTGAGTTCGGTCACATCCTCAATCACCAGAATGGCCCCATGAGACTCGGGCAGAACGGTGATACTCAAACCAAGTGTTTTCGGATTCAAGGAGTGCGAAACTTCGATTTCCTCACGAGAATTCTTTCCGGTTGCAAGGGATTTTTCGATTAACTGACGAATGGCGGGAATCCGTGAAGCCACATGTAAGGGGCGATCGACCACATGCTTGGCATCGAAAGAGAGCATCTTACCTGCCGCATTATTAGCGAACAAAATCTTCAGGTTCGGGCCTACGGCAATGACCCCTTCGGTCATTCCCCCAAGGATTGCCCGTAATTTTCGTTCATCCTCTCGAAGTTGTTGGAACTGACTGGCCAAGCGTTCGGACATTTCGTTAAAGCCCCGCGCCAAGGCCCGCCCTTCTCGCCAAGTTCCGCCATGAACCCGATGCTGATAATCCCCCTCGGCCACGCGGATGACACCTTCCAGAATTTCGTTCCAAGGTCGAACCATACTCCGAGCCACGATGCAAGCAGGAATCACCGCGAGCAACCCCACCACGATAATGATTGGCGGAGCTTGTGTGAAAAGGGCCGGATACCATCCACCATTGTAAAGGTGAAGGGTCACCCCCGCTGCGAGTATTGCCGTCGAAACACCAAAGGCTACAAACGCGATAAACAGTCGCCAAAACATGGTTGTCGAATCGAGAATCAGAAAAAAATTATCTTACGAATCGAAAACGATCTTCCGATGAAGACTTGAAGAAGACTCCCAATTCCCGCTTCTTCAGCGATCGAACAAGCATGAACGAAACTCGAACAATCTCCCCCAGCTTCATAAACGGGATGGCAAAAGGAAATTATCCATCTCTGTTGAACAAGAAGAAATCGGCCAAGGATTGTCTTTGATCCTCACCCCCACTTGACTCAAAACCGAAGGGTTCCAAATTGCTTGAAAGAAGGAATCATTGAAGGAATCAGGCTCGGAGTGGGGGCGAACGAAAAAAAAGATTAAGCGACTTTCCTAGGTCTTGCCCGAATATCAAACAGACCAAAAATTTCCTCTTCGGTTAAGCCCAAGACAGGGGGGGGGCCATTTTGTTCTAACAATTCCATGAAAATACGTCGTTTATTGTCAAGAATTTCGGCAATTCTTTGTTCGATGGTCTGCTGGGTCAAAAATCGGGTCACGGTCACGGGATGTTTTTGACCTATGCGATGGGCGCGATTGATCGCCTGATCTTCAACGGCAGGGTTCCACCAACGATCGAACAAGAAAACATAATTCGCGAATTGAAGGTTTAGCCCCACGCTCCCTGTCCCATAGCTCATGAGAATGACATGCCGTGAGGGGTCTTCACGGAATTGATCAATAATGGCGGGACGTTGGGAGGAGGGAATTTTCCCGTGAAATTGTAAGGGGTTATACTGTTCCAATGCTTTGGCAAGAACTTCCAGCGGTTCCACCCATTGAGAAAAGATAATCGCTTTTCTTCCGTTGGCGGCAACTTCCTCCATGTCGGCCAAGAGTTGTTCGAGCTTACTACTATGACCGGTCGCGGGATCGAAATTGCAGATTTGTTTCAGCCGCATGACCAATTGGAAAACGTGCTGCACGGAAATGGTATCGCCAAGGTCATTCAATCGAATCACCCCTTCGCGTTCGGCCAACTCATACGCTTCACGTTGGGCGGGACTCAGTTCCAAGGTAATATCCCGCATAATTTTGGCCGGCATATCTCCTTGCACATCTTCTTTGGTCCGACGCAAGATGCAATCCGCCGTGAGTTTGGGAATGTGGCGTGCAGGGGTATCGAGTGGAACCCGACCGGGATCCACGAAGGAAAACAGATTAATCAAATCCTCGGCGCGATTTTCGATGGGTGTTCCGGTTAATGCCCACGAGCGAACACGGCGAATCGATTTCACGACTTGGGCGGTTTTGGAATCCGAGTTTTTGATTCGTTGCGCCTCATCCAGAACGACCAAATCGAATTCGGCCCGAGGGTCACTCAGAAATTCCGCATCACGGGTCAGCAATTCATAGTTGATGACCTTGACCGGACAATTAGAAACCAGCCACATCGTCCGGCGTTGTTCGAGATCACTTTCAAAGGTCTCAAACGGAAGATCGGCGGCCCACAATTTCAGTTCACGAACCCAGTTATAAACCAACGGCTTCGGACAAACGATGAGGACTCGTTTCACAAGCCCTGCTTGAATGAGCAAACGAATCGTGAGAATCGCTTGTGCTGTTTTCCCCAGCCCCATTTCATCGGCCAACAGGGCCGCATGACGGGGCATCAGAAACGCGATCCCCTCCAGTTGATACGGAAAGGGTTGAAACGGGACTTCAACCGGTTTGCCACCAATCAAATGATCAATTGGAGGTTGCAATAAACATAACAGCCGATCCTTGAATAAAACGGTTTCCGGTGAGGGGCGTGAACGAATTTTAGGCTTGCGAGGTTTATTCGGTTCTTGATCGGGCAAATTAGGTACAGGAACTTCATTGGGTGCTGCGGTCAACTCGTGTTGCGGTCGCGGGGGAAGGTCCATCAACGGGGCCGGAAATTTCCAACCCTCGGTTTGCACCTTCATTTCTAACGGGCCTAGGGTGCGAACCCAAGGTGGATCGTTCAGGAGACGGGCTTCTCGAACGTTGATGTTGATGGGTGCAGTGAACTTGGGAAGCGTCTGGGTCTCCAGCGCCAAAGCATCAACAGAAAAAGGGAGAATGTGAGGGGTTTCAAAAACGGCCTCTTC
>CAZFDX010000900.1:0-2716 GCA_964518325.1 uncultured Alcaligenaceae bacterium
GTATAGGGTCGAATCAGGTTGTTGACTTCGATCGCGGCAATCGCACTCAAGTCCCCTGCCCGAGACTGATTCTTCTCAACTCGTAGGTTTGTATTCCCACTTAAGAAAAAGAATTTACCCCCCAACACGTTCGCTTGAGGATAATAGTTACGAAATAAGGAAATGGTCGTTTTGGCTGCCTGACGATTCGAGGCCAACATCTCGTGTGAAATGGGGATATACTTCGTGGCTCCACTCGTTGTTCCCGAAGATAACGCGAAATAAGGAATCGCGCCTGGCCAAGTGATGTTCGCGAGATTGGGATAAGCATCCTTCCAATAATTCTGCCAAAAATACTCGTATTCCTGCACGGGGACCCGTTGTTGATAGTCCCGAATGCTGCGAATTTCTTGGAAGCGATGATCGATCCCAAAACGGGTTCCACTCGCTTTCTGTACCAGTTGCAACAGGGTCTTTTCTTGCACCCGAGCGACATCGAGCCGATCCAAGGCTTTGGTGTGAAATCGAGCATAGGCTACCAAGGACCGATCCGCGATGGCCCGTGTCAAACGATTGGCGGTAAACAATTCAAGCATGGTGCAATTTTATAGGCTGACTGCGAAAAACCATTCTAGAAAGTGGACTCAATCTAGAATCGGTGGCCGAACGATCCCAAATCTCGAATATCTCGGACTCGATTCCCCATCTAAAAAATCCCGAATCCCAAATATCTCCGACTCGATTCCCTTTATGAACGCTTGGCAACACGGCGTTCCGTTCCTCCGATCGTCTTTTATTCTTCAGTGGACATTCCAACGTCACTCTCTCTCCTCTCATTTTGAGCTTCGATTCGGGATTATTACCTTGTCGCGGGTTACTTTGCGATATAAAGTAAGAGGAACTTCGAGACTTTTTCTGTGGATCATTCCTATGATTAGGTAATGAACCGTGTGAAGAAACTCGAAGGAGAAGGCTTGGCCGTTCGACAACAATTCGCCAGTTGGCAAAACCTTGTGAACGAGGCGTTGACCGAAACATTAGCACGTCATAAGGAGGGTGTGCCAACACGATTATGGGAAGCAATTTCCTACGGACTATTAGCTCCCGGAAAACGATTGCGCCCCATCCTCGTCTTCTGTGCGGCTCGGGCCTGTGGTGCTTCGGAATCGGTTGCCCTGCCCGCTGCCGTTGCGGTTGAATTAGTGCACACTTATTCACTAATTCATGACGACTTACCCGCAATGGATGATGATGACCTCCGTAGAGGTTTGCCAACCACCCACAAAAAATTTGGAGAAGCCCTAGGGATTTTGGCCGGCGATGCCCTATTAACCTTGGCCTTTCGGGAGCTTTCCACCCGTTTGCCCGCTGAAAAAGCCATGCTCTGCTGTGCCGAACTCAGTCAAGGGGCGGGAATCACCGGTATGGTGGGCGGGCAAGTCTTGGACCTTGCTGCCGAAGCCCGCATTGAAGGGGTGTCGATCCCTCAAACCATTGAAAGTTTAGAGGAGGTTCACTCGAAGAAAACCGTGGCCTTATTTCAAAGTTGTTTGAATATGGGTGCGTATTGTGCCGGTTTGACCCCGCAGCGCGATTCGCAAAGACTGGCCCAATTACAACGATTTGGCCACGCCTTTGGCTTGGCCTTTCAAATTGCCGATGACCTTATAGACGTCAAAGGTAATACCGAACATGCTGGAAAAAGGGTGGGTAAGGATGCCGCTCGTGGGAAACTCACCTATCCTGTTCTACTTGGTGTAGAAGGGAGTCAACAAAGGATGAATCAACTCCATCAAGAAGCGGTCACGGCCGTTTCGGGTTGGGGGGAATCGGCCCAATTTCTATTGGGACTTGTGGACCTCGTTCGAGAAAGGACGCGATGAATTCTAATCAGAACGAATCCAGACACGAAGTCGCAGCGACTGGAGCAACAACCATGGCCAATATACTTCCTCGAATCCATTCCCCCTTGGACCTTCAAGGGTTAACCGAAGCTGAACTCTTGCAACTGACCCAAGAAATTCGCAACGAATTAACTCGGGTTCTCTCGCTTCGACCGGCTCACTATGCCAGCAATTTGGGCGTAGTCGAACTGACGATTGCTTTGCACCTTGTTTATGATTTTCGACGCGATCGCCTCATTTGGGATACGGGGCACCAAATTTATCCCCAAAAGCTCATCACGGGCCGATACGATCGCTTCGCCACCATTCGTACCAAGGGGGGCCTCATGGGCTTCCCGAATCCGAACGAAAGCGAATACGATTTGTTCATGACAGGGCACGCCGGTTCCAGCGTCTCCACCATCTCAGGCCTAAAATCGGCCGACGACCTATTAGGAGATAAGGATCGCCGCGCGGTCGCCGTCATTGGCGATGGGGCTTTTGTCTCCGGTATCGTGTTTGAAGCCTTTAACAACATCTCGGGAATGGACCAAGATGTTCTGGTGATTTTGAACGACAATAAAATGTCGATCTGTCCTCGCACGGGAGGCATCGCTCGGTATCTGGATCAATGCCGGATGACCTCGCTTTACCAAGGTGGCAAAAAGAGTCTCAACTACATTTTGTCGAAAATTCCCGTGCTTGGCGAAGCGGCACACTCGGCCCTTGAGCAACTGCGAGATGGGGTGAAAGCCACCTTGAACCATGGCATGTTGTTCGAGGAACTGGGCTTCCGATATTTTGGCCCAGTCGATGGACATGATCTGCCCAATCTCATTCGCACCTTACGAGAC
>CAZFDX010000901.1:0-1953 GCA_964518325.1 uncultured Alcaligenaceae bacterium
GAATAAACACCGATGCAGGCAGGTTTTCGCACGGGGGCTTGCAGAAATTCTTTTAATCGGGGTGAGGCGAGCAAATATTCTTCGTCGAGTGTGGTGACTAAATCTTGAATCCATTCGGTCGGAATAAACTCACCCGTCCGCTGGGCAAACTCTGCCTGAATCTCGAACAGGTTCCGCGTGCCATTGAAAAGGGTAATCAGCGAAAGGGCCTGCCGAGTTAATCCGAGAGGTGAGCCGATCCGCAGCGGGTCCGTCAAAAGAATTTCTGCACCATTCTGATACGCTTGCAATCTCGGCCGAAGGCGGGGTAATTCCGAAAAGATCAATTCCATTTGGCGATCTCCTTCCGAGCTAATTCCAGAGCTTTACGAACCCGAAGGTCCTGAGCAGCCGATGGCTTTTTCTGAATGTATGATTCCAAACTGGTCAAGGCGATACCAAATTTCTGAACTTCCACAGCCGTTAAGCCCTCTTCACGCAGATAGCCTAAATCATCCGGTTTCAGTTGCCTTTGTCTACGGACGATTTGCAGGATTTTTTCGTACTCTCCGCTCTTTACATAGATCATCTTGAGATTGTTTAATAATCGGAGCAGGATGGCTTGCGTGCTGGCAAACTGAAGGTCGGTTTCGGGCTGGAACGGTTCCGCATGTTGCATTTCAAAAATGGTCCGGCATTCCTCCAAGTCGAGAAGTTGGCCTTCGTTGAATGGGTCCACGATAATCATCGCTTCGCCGTGACGTACCCCGACGACAAAATGCCCGGGAAATGAAAGCCCCCCGATTTGTAATCCCAAGCGTTGGCCCAGCGAGATCATCAATATCGAAAGGGTGATGGGTATCCCCATACGGATATCGATCACCTCGTTCAAATAGCTATTGGCAGGGTTATAATAATCGGCCTGATTCCCCATGAATTGCAGTTCGGAAAAGAAAAATTCGATGAGGCATTGCAACGGAACCATCGGATCGTTAATCGGATCACACTTGGCCAGATCGTATTGGTCGATCAATTCGCTGGCCCAAATCTCGATTTGATTCAGATACTCTTGCGGATCGAGATGGGGGTATTCGTCGGTTGCGAGTAACAAAGCCACCTCGGCCAAATCGACCGAGAGTTGTGGTTGATTCGCAATGTCGTTTAGGATGGTATCGAGCTGCATGAGAAATCCACAGGGGGCGATCACTCACCGATAGAGCATCATAGGAGATAACCCGAGACCGACGACACGAGAGGCCAGTTTATTTCGTTTTCTCGTTAGGTCGCGCGAGACGACACGAGAGGCCAGTTTATTTCGTTTTCTCTTTCAACCACGCTTCATTGAAACGAACTGCGGATTGTTTGGTCCCGAAAACGTAGATAGTGCCATCGGGGGCTTGTGCGGCAGCCATGTAACCGTAAACACCCTCTAAGCGTCGAATCGATTCCCAAGTTTTCCCATCATCCAGCGATAAAGCCGCGAAGGCGCCCCGTTCCGAGATCACATCTTTGCGAGAATCCATGCTCACGAGGAGAATCGCACCCGATTGCAATCGCAAAGCCGAGGCCTTTTGCCCCGAGCTAATTCCGGGAAAAATGGTGTTCTGTTGTTCCCAAGAGTCGCCGAGGTCTTTGCTGATTTGAACCGGCATGGGATGCGGCCCGCGAAGAAACGACAAGATGGCAGAATCCTTGGTGTAGGTGATGGCAGGGTGAATGGCATATTTCCCAGCGGTTTTCCGCATATCCCCTTTGCGGACCTGCCACGTTTTCCCGTCATCGGTGCTGGTCATAATTCGCTCATCTTTATGCAGGTCACCATCGCAGGCCAGCACCAAAGTTCCATCCGGCAATTTCAAGGCCGAGCATGGTTGACTGAGCGCATGCGGATCATCCCGTGGGAGAATAATTTTGGGCTTGCTCCATGTGGCACCGTTATCGTCGCTGGTGCGCATGAAGTTACTGGCATAATCC
>CAZFDX010000902.1:0-3890 GCA_964518325.1 uncultured Alcaligenaceae bacterium
CGATGCCCCCAAAAAGTTTCTGACTTTCCCCAGAATTTTCCGATGGGGGGGCTTTGGGTCTCTTTGGGGCTTTCCTTGGCCTCAGTCCTCGCTTTAGCCTTAGTTGGTTAGGGTCATACTCTCAGGTGGTTACCGTCACACGCTCAGCAGGATTCGACACGCCAATCAATCTCGGGGAGACCTAAACGGGCTAATGCTTGATTGATTTTGGAAAAGGGGCGGCTGCCGAAAAAGCCGTTTCGAGCCGAGAGCGGCGAGGGATGGGCCGACTCGATCACCACATGACGCGAGAGATCGAGCAGGGATTTTTTCTTACGCGCATCGTTCCCCCAAAGGAGAAACACACAGGGCTTTTCACGAGCCACAAGAGCTTGAATCACGGCATCGGTAAAAATTTCCCAACCGCGTCCTCGGTGCGAGTTAGGTTGCCCTTCCTGCACAGTCAAAACCGTGTTGAGCATTAAGACCCCCTGTTGGGCCCAACGAATCAGGTAGCCCGTTTTCGCAGGGGGAATTCCTAAATCGTTGTGTAATTCTTTGTAAATGTTTTTCAAAGACGCCGGAAGATTCACCTCTGGTTTGACGGAAAAACAAAGGCCATGCGCATGCCCAAAAGTCGGGTACGGGTCTTGCCCTAACAATAGAACACGCACCTGAGAAAAGGGGGTCAGTTGAAAGGCCGTAAAGACTTCCTCGGGGGGGGGGAGAATCGTTTTGGTTTGACGTTCCGACTCTAAAAATTTCTGTAACTCGAACCAGTAGGGTTTTTGAAATTCACCGGCCAAAATTTGGTCCCATTCGGCTTGTTGAGTGACCTGCATCACGCCTGCTCTCCGATTATTGTTGAAGTGTGTAGTTTACCCGATCAAGTTATTTCGACATTGTTGGTTGTTCGTCAAATGGCTAAGTAATTATTGGGCAGTAAAGTGTCGCCGTCACTCATGATACAAGAAAGCGAATGGTCAGTCGAAATGCGAAATGAGGGAATCAATCGAGAAAAAGCAAGTGAAAGAGAAATCTACTTTTCCTTCTTGGGGCGATAGTCGAGGTGAATTTCTTTGAGCTTAGCGGGGTCTTTTTCATCAAAGACCAATTTGACATTTCGACCGACGACAAAACGATCATCCTTAAAGCCGGCGCCCCCTTGAGGGCCAAAGAATTTCACATCGTCGCCGATTTTCAACGTCGTGGGTTTTCCATTCATTTTGAAATCAACGGTTTTCTTATCGAGATCGACCTTGAGAATCGTCGCCAAGGTCCCCTTGATCTTCGGCCAGCTATCGTTAATTTCCTTGGCAGGGTCTTTTTTCTCCTCGGGTTTTTCTTTGGGCGGGTCTTTCTTATCTTTCGGGGTTTCCTTAGCAGGTTCCTTCTTATCTTTGGGGGTTTCTTTCGGAGCTTCTTTGGGCGGGTCTTTTTTATCTTTTTGAGCTATGCGGATCGAATTCTCGTCGTTTCGAGCCGTGGCGGAATCGGAGAGGATCGTTATCCCCAGAGTGATCGCCAGAAGAATCGCAATGCGTGTCAGCATAATTGCTCCTGAAAGAGGTAATAAGGAGGTCAAACACCAAGGGTATTTGTACATCTTTACGAATATCACCTTATTCAATAAGGTCACGCTGTCCAGTGAGATCATCAAATCTTCCCGCAGGATGAATCGAGAATCGCCGACTCTCGACTTGGGGATGATAGACCAACAATCAGGAAACATCATGTCAGTCATCAAGATGACTCAAGAAGCGATTCTGGAAACAAGGAATTTTGAGGTAGGGCAGAGCGATCCGAGTTTTAGTGAAGGGGGAAAGAAAAATCAAAACGATTCTGATTTTGCTGCTGAGTCAATGATTCTGAGGCTCAGATGACCTGAGAGAGTGAGAGCTTAGTTTTTCTCGGGTTCTTTCGGCATCGGAGCGGGGGCATCCCCACCAGCATACAGGGGAGAATCGTACCGAGGAATATCGGGGTTTGAAGGAGGCTTAACCCCGATGAGTGCCATATAACGCCAAGCAGGAATCACCTGAACACCAAACTCTTTGGCACGGCTTTCGAGTTCGCTCATTTTGGAAGCAATGGCAATAATTTGCTGCCGGCGGGGGTCTTCCGGAGGAAGGCTCAGGGGGATGGTCGGACGTTCGCCCATAATCAGATACTTCGTTCCTAACGAAAGACCTTTGCCCCGAATACTTTTCTCTTTGAGGTCCAAGAAGGCATCGATCGTGACGTTGTTCTTTTCAAGGAGTTTCACAAACTCCACGCTATCATCGAGACCGTCACCGTTGAGGTCGATAATCCCTGCGATGGCCACCCGATCTTTTTGGTTCGGCGTCCAAGCCACGTTAAAGACCTGATCCTTGGCAGCAATCGGATTCCGAGTGGGCGAGGCTTCAAACAGAATTTTGCACCGAGAAACGTAGGGTTCGGTGATCTCGACCACTTCGACGTATCCTTTGACAAGGGGATTATTTTCAAAGGGGACGCGGCGGACGCTGGTCGATTTTTCTTGAAGAGCTTTTTCGCGTTCCAGCACATCGGCAAGAGAGGCATCTTGAGCTACGACGAAGAAGCGTTGTTGCGGGCGAAGCCCCACGGCGCGGCCGATGTTGATGGTCACAAAGTTGCCATCTTTGCTGATGATCTCGGCTTTGCGTTCTTCCGCACGGAGTGGGTCAAAGCGATCGATCGCACCGGTGGTGGCTTCCACAATCGCACGGAGTTCATCGCGTTGACGACGAATATCGTTCAGCGTTTTGGTGGTTTTATCCAGATCGGCCAAGACCGCATCTTTATCCGCACCTAGTTCGGCCAATTTCTTCTGGAAACCCACCGAGGAGGTATTGGAAAGCGCCAAGAGTTCATTGTATTTGGCGTTCATGTTGTCGGTGGTGGTTTTTAGTTGTGCTTTCAGATCGTCGATCGACTTGGCAAAATTGGCTTCGGCGTCGGCCAATGTTTTTTGAACCTGAGCGGCCTTATCCTGAGAGGTCTTGGCCAAATTCAGGGCATTGAGCTTGGCTTGTTTATCCCGTTGGGCTTGACGGTACCAAGCAATGGCAATGTCCATGATGGTGCTTTCTGGTTTGAAACTTCTGTTCTTGTCGATCTTGGTGGGGTCACCCTCTGCAGCATCAAAGGCGGGCCAAGAGATTCGATTTTCGCCTAGGACGGTTTTGATCGTGTTATATTCGTCCATCATGGCTTTCGCATTGTCTGGGTCCGACACGCGACCTTTTAGGTTATTATCAATGTCGTTGGAGTTCACGGCCAAGGCCCCGACAATCGCTCGTTGCATGGTCAGGCGTGCCAAGGTGGCCTCTAATTCTTTGCGATCCTTTTTGGCTTCATCCATTTTCTTCGCGGCTTCGGCCTTGACCGATTCTTGTTCGTCATACAGGCTATAGGTGGTGAACCCTAAACCAATCGTGGTCAGAATAAAGAAGATGAGCACCAGAATTCCAAAAACGCTGGCTCCCCCTTCCTTCTTGGCTTTCTTACTTTTGGCCATACAAAATTTCTCCTTGGTGGTGTGATCATCGGGACTCCACCTCAAAACAATCCCCTATAGTAGACTGTAACCTGTTCAGAAAATGAGTCAACAGCAAAGGCAGGGCAGATTTGGTGAATTTGGTGATTTGGGCAGTTTATAGGGATTTTGCAAGTCTGGGGTAGACAGTCCTAGCTCAATGGGTGTAAAATAATGGTCCTAATCGCAGGAGAGGATTCCGCGATCCCTAATCATCCCTGTCCGCAAGGAAGCTGAACAGAATGAATCTGGTTCATCTCACTGCATCAACTTTTTTCGGTGGTCCGGAAAGGCAGATGCTCGGTTTAGCCCCCCCCCTTTCGGGTGATGTTCAATCGATTTACTTGAGTTTTCCCGAAGGCGGTAAATG
>CAZFDX010000903.1:0-7518 GCA_964518325.1 uncultured Alcaligenaceae bacterium
CCTCTTCCGAGGTCATGACGGCGGCCGATTGTAAAGTTCCCAAAGCCCGAGCCACGCGATCATGAATCATCTGTTTCGCTTCACGGCACAACGTATTCCGTGCCATGCGCTCGAATCCAATCAGTTCTGTGGTCGCTTCCCGAATATCAGCAAGGAAGGCCGCCTCACTTTTGCCGAGGGTAACCTGATTAGAAATCTGGAAGAAATCTCCCAAGGCACGGGAACCTTCACCATATAGGCCCCGTACCACGAGGTTAATTTTCTGGAGCGCTTTGAAGGCTTTTTCAATCTGTTTGGTCATCGTTAATCCGGGAAGGTGGAGCATCACGCTCGCCCGTAACCCCGTACCCACATTGGTCGGACAAGCGGTGAGATAACCAAACTCATCGCTGAAGGCAAATTCGACTTGTTGATCCAAAAGGTCATCAATGCGGTCGGCTGCCTGCCAAGCACTTTCAAGGTCTAAGCCGGAACGAAGAATTTGCAAGCGCAGGTGATCCTCTTCGTTCACCATCAGGCTGATACTTTCTCGTTCATCGAAGGCGACCCCCCTTGGCCCTTCAATCGCGCTGGAAAGTTCTCGGGAAATGAGGTGGCGTTCCACCAGAAGTTGCCGATCTAGGCTATTCAGGTTGGCCACACTGACATAGGTCAAGCGATAAGGCTCTAGGGAGAGAATCGCTTGGCAGAGGCGGCTCTCCACCTCGGTCTTCTGGCGGAGATTGGCCCGATTCGTGAAAGGATAGCCCACGAGATTGCGTGCTAATCGCAAACGTGTGGAAACAACCACATCGGACTCGGCACCCGATCCCCGCAACCATTCTCCAATTCGGGGAGCAAGCGTATCAAGATTCATATTCGCTCCGGAGTTGTTGAAGTTCGTCGCGGTAACGGGCCGCATCTTCGTATCGTTCGGTATCGATCGCCTGTTTCATAAGCATTTGTAGTTCGGCGATTCGTTGCTTGTAAAGCCTTTTTTTGTAACGCAGGGGAACTTTCCCAGCATGTTGGAGCTGGGGTCCTTGGGCTTTTTGGATCAACGGTAACAATTGTTCTCGGAAAATTTCATAATCGTGTGGGCAACCTAAACGCCCTTGACTGCGAATATCGAGGAAGGTCGATTCGCAATGATCGCATTTCAGTTCATTGGGTAGAGCCGGCTCTTTCGACAAATTTTGAAGCACAAAATTCAGCAAAGCAGGGATGGGCACTTCGGTTGTTTTTTCGGGAATAAGCGATTGGTTCTTTGCGCAAATCTCGCAAAGGTGCGTTTCTCGTTTCTTCTTGTTGACAATGTCGGTCAGGTGTACGGTTGCCGGATTGTCACACCGTTGACATTTCATGGTTTTCACCAAAATTCCTTTCTTGGCCGTGTTACTTACCACCGAGTTCGAGAATCCGATCTCGGATTCGGGATGCCTCCTCGTAGGCCTCATTTTGGATCGCCACTTGCAGTTCTTGTTTTAAGCGGGCAATTAATTGTTGGCTGGCTTGCTCACCCCGACGACGCTTCGGGGTTTTTCCCGCATGACGCACCATCCCATGAACGCCTTCCAACAGCGGTAATAATTCTTCTCGAAACACCTCATAATCTTTCGGGCAACCCAAACGACCCGAGTTCCGAAAGTCGTTGAATTTGATGCCACATTGGTCGCAACTGACAACTCCCAGCGAAAATGGAGTGAACGGGGAACTCCCTGTTGCTTTAATGGGGTGCTGATCCAGATAAGCCGAGCCGCACTCTTGGCAGAAGTTCAGCTCCTCGTAGTCGCCATTTTCATCGACCTCGGTGATATGGAGAGTAACGACTTGATTGCAACGTTGACATTTCATCGTACTGATCCTTTCACAAACGCCGTTATTTCTATTTTAGCGTTTCGCAACCGTTTGTTCGAGTCCATTTCTCTATCTTACCAATTTGGAATACTTTCTTCTTGTCCTTGTTTCCCCTGCCCGAGAGGATAGATTGCAAAACCCGATAATCTCCAGTTCGCATCGGGGTCTTTCTTAAAGGTCGCAAAAACGCTTTTCTGAGTTTGTGGCATGCCTCGTAATTGGGCATTGAAGCCAATTTCAACTGTCGTTTCATCGATCGGGGTATATTGATTCCGCATAAAATTCCAGACCTCGAACCCTTGATACCCGATCGATTGGAGTTCGGAGCGTTTGAGCATTTCTCGCAGACGGTTTTTATCCATCGATTTGTACCGGAAGGATTCCGAAACATGGCTGAGAATCTGGTCCGGAGACTGGTTCTTGCTGAATTCGGCCATTTCTTTCATGGCACGAATGCTCGCTTCCCGAGGGCTTTCAAAGCTAAAATCCAACAGGAACAAGCCCACAAACAAAACCGAGATTCCAACCAGTTGCAAGATACTTTGTTTATCACGATTCTTGACAAACAGAATCGCTGCGATGAAGACCCCGATTCCAAGAATGAGGTAAAACGATGTGGACGGATCGCTTAAAAAGGTCGGCATAGTTCACCAAAATGTTATTTTACCCGCAGAGATGGCAACATACTACAAATTTAGTCTAAACTTTTAGAAAGTCACGACTAGACGAGTCTGTTCTCAAGCAATCACATCCTCACGCAATCTCCAATTCCCCAATCGACTCGGTAGGAACTCCCTAGAAATCTTTACGACGATTCTTATAATTCGCCAAAGTGTGAATCGATCTGAGGAGAGATAAAATCGCGATGAATCATCCTGCTAAGCTAGTACTCGAAGATGGGACGATTTCTACGGGAACTGCCATCGTGGCGGCTCAAGAAACGCCCGGCGAAGTCGTCTTCAATACGAGCATGACGGGCTATCATGAGCTTTTGACCGATCCTTCCTACAAAGGGCAAATCGTCACGATGACTTATCCTTTGATCGGGAACTACGGAATTACCGACGAGGATGAGGAGTCGAACGGTCCGAAAGTGGCGGGTTTTATCGTCCGAGAATTGACAGAAATTCCGAGCAATTTTCGATCGCAGCTCTCCTTAAATGATTATCTCAAAAAGCACCGCATCACCGTCATTCAAGGGATCGATACCCGCGCTTTAGTACGGCGATTACGCTCTCGCGGAGCGATGGTGGGTATTATCTCGGCCATTGACCTCAATGAGGAATCGTTAATCCGTCGTGCTCGTTCTCTTCCTAAAATGGAAGGGCAAGACCTTGTCAAAGAGGTGGTCCCAACGGGGGAATATCTGTGGCAAAGAAATGGCTTACCCCCCTTGGCCAAATCGATGATGCCCATGGGACGGAAGCCAACCCATCATGTGGTGGCGCTTGATTTCGGCATGAAATGGAATATCCCCCGTTGCCTCACCGAGGCAGGTTGTCGCGTGACCGTTTTGCCCGGCACCGCAACCGCTCAGGATGTATTGGCCCATAATCCCGATGGAATCTTTCTCTCCAATGGGCCGGGCGACCCCGCTGCGGTTGGCTATGCCATTCAGACCATCAAGCAACTGTTGGGAAAAAAACCGATCTTCGGGATTTGTCTAGGGCATCAACTATTGGGGTTAGCTTTGGGAGCCAAAACATTCAAACTCAAGTTTGGACATCGTGGCGCCAATACTCCGGTTCTCAATCAACGGAACGGACAGGTCGAAATCACGACGCAAAATCACGGCTTTGCGGTCGATCCGAACTCCCTTCCCCCCGATGTGGAAGTTTCTCATATCAATTTGAATGATAATACCGTCGAAGGATTACGTCATAAAACCCTGCCGATTATGTGTGTGCAATATCACCCCGAATCATCGGCTGGCCCTCACGATAGCACCTATCTGTTTCATGAATTCGTCGAGATGATGGGTTAATCACACCCTTTGGATTAACCTCTGTTGAAGAGTTGGAAGAAACAGAGGCTAGAATAAAAATTCTGTCCGATCACATCAGGCCGATGAGTTCTCGATTAGAAAGTTCCCGAATGAAATTGACACCGGCTCCCCAATCTTGGGAATCTTCAATTTCCGAGAGATAAACCACACAGGCGAGAATTCGGATTGGTTGGCTATCGGGTTTGGGGATCGACAGGCTGATGGCAGTGCCCGGTTCGACCCTCTCCGTTAACCGTAAGCCGGCCCCTGCAGGCGAAAGGTCCACAATATCGCATTCCATTTCGGGTTGATCTTCCCCCCCTGGAAGAATTCGGTAGGTTCCTTTAGCACGAACAGGGGAGCGAACCCATGTTCGTAAGTCCCCAGCGGGTGATTTCTTCTTCTCACCACCAAACAGAGCCAATTCTTCGGAGGTCAATTCCCCAGAGAACATGCAACCTAAAGACCAGCCGCCGTTGCTGTCATCCCGAACATTCATCACACAGGCCAAAACGGTAATGTGAGGCCCGCCCCGACGTTGAGGCAGATCGAGGCGGATCATGGTGCCTTGGGGAATTTCTTCCGGTGAAAGGAGATTCACGCCCGAACGGGAGACGTTCCGAACCCGAGCGGTGTAGGGGATTCCCTCGGAAACGGTTCGGAACGAGGTCAAAACGTCGGTATTAAATCTGGGGTGACGACGACGATCTTCTACCTCTGTTGTTCCGCCAGAGCCAGTCAAAGAACGGAATAAAGAACGGGTTCTTTCAAACATAGTCCACCGTGAAGAGGGCGTTAATCTACGGTAGTACGATTTTGGAACAGAAGCAAACTCGGGACCCCTCAACAGAGATGATTTCCTGTGAAATTACACAAATGGGGGGTTATTCTCTACCACGACCGATGTAAATTTGAGATTCGGTAATAATTTTATCCATGAAGATATCGTGACTACCGACGGGGATTTCTGGGAAGAGTTGGCACTCAAACGCTAATGCAACCAAGGGAGTATCTTTACGGGCATGTTGGAGTAACTTATCGTAATACCCCTTGCCGTGCCCCATTCTGGCCCCACGTCGATCGAAGGCCACGCCGGGGACCATCACCAAATCGAGTTCCTCGGCACGGCATTGTTTTTCTGGAAGAGAACGCAGTTCTTGCTTCGGTTCCAAAATCTTGTACATCCCCACCGCCAGTTCGTCCATATTGTTGAGTCGAAACAGCTCTAATTCCCCAGCGTCGTTACACCAAGGAACGATGATGGTTTTCCCAGATTGTAAAGCAGCAGGGAGAGAATGGCGGGTACGGACCTCGGAACGAACATCGATGTAAAACATGACCGTTTGCGCCTTGGCGTATTCGGGTAATGCCATGAAGGTATCGCAAATGATTTTGCTCAGCTCGTCCTTATTTTGTTGAGCGTTCCGAGCGGCGTGTGCTTGTTCGCGGAGTTGTTGCTTACGGGTTGCAAGGTCTAGGGGAGCCTCGGCCATGTTTGCTTCTCGTTCAATCCTAAAGTTTCGTTTTATGATGATGCTATTATTCTAGCGACTAGGTCGCCCTGGAGTCATGCTCGCAGGGCCGATCGCGCCCGGTTGACCCGGTCCTGGTAACCCTGCTGGGATTTGGGGACCGGTTTTTCGCAAAATGTTATTCTCTTCGCGTGGTAAATCGGCAGGCTGTTCGTAGCCTGTCGGGGCTACAGTGAATTCTTGATCCGTATGGGTTAATTTCACCTCTTTTGGTTTATGCCCAAAGAGATGACATCCCGTCCCACTTACCACGAACATCAATAATAAACCGTAACGAAACGAGCGCATACATACCCCCTATCGGACAGGGGATATAGCCCAGCACCCGATTTCCTGCAAGAGAAATTTCCTCTCAAAAAATTTCCTTTTGAATGGATTAAAGTAGGTGTGTAGGTGTTAGCAGGAAACTTTCTCGCGAAAATGGGATCGACGTTCTTTACGACTTTGATGAGTTTATGGTTGGGGGGCGATTTGTTGCCCTAGTGTTGCTTGATATTTCATCAAAGCACGGTTGTAGTTGGCCCGTGTGTTGATGTACAACCGGTACGTTTCGTTAAAATTCCTTTGGGCATCCAGCACATCAATCAAAGGGCGATTCCCCGCCGTGTAGGCTTGCACAATCACATCACGCACTTGGATGGCCGTTTTCAATTGCTCCTCCGCCACGGCCTTGGCATTTTCTGCCGCTGTACGGAGTTCCTTATCCACTTGTTCTAATTCTCCCCGTAGGCTGGCTAGGCCTGCTTGTAACTCCTGACTGCTCTGCACCAGTATCGAGTTCGCCTTGCTGCGATTCCCTTGATTCCGATCGAAAAGGGGCAAACTCAAATCTAAACCAAGTGACCAAGTGGTCATGTCGGGAAAACCAAGGTCTCTTTGATACTGCTGACTCAGGCCGATCTTGGGAATCACATCGGGATAGGCCTTGGCTTGCTCGACATTCAGATTCAGTCGTGCCCTTTCGATCTTCAATCGCAAGGCTTCAATATCGGGGCGGTTTCGGCTGGCTACTTCAAAGGCAGCATTTAATTCTAAAGGTTGAGAGACTTTCATATCATCGAGCGATCCTATCACATCAAAATTCGGATCGCTTTCGGTGGCCCCCAATAGGATGCGTAATTTGGCTTTCGCTTGAACGAGAGAAACCTCGGTATCTCGTAATGTTTGCTCGGCTTTCAGACGATCGAGCCGAATTCGGTTGAGTTCCACCAAGGATCGATTGCCGGCATCCACCGCTTTTCTCGTCAGAGTTTCGACTTGCCGATAATTCTCTACATCTTGTTTAGCAAGGTTGTACAGTGCTTTGGCTTCGAGAAGATCATAATAGCCCGAGGAGGCTTCGAGAATTCTTTGACGAATGAGGTTCGCATATTCGGATTCGCTCACCCGAACCCCTGCCCGCGAGGCTTGCATGGCAGCGGCTCGTTTACCGAATAAGAACCAATCGATCGGGAAACCCAAACCCACGTCCAATTGTGCAGGACCCCCTTGGTTTTCTGGGTTAATTGGTTTATTCAATTGTAAATAGGTTCGACTCGCATTGAATACAGGGTTCGGCAACAACGAAGAGGTGATTAAATCCCCTTCTGCTTGTTGAATGCTTTCGATTGCGGCTCGCAGCTTCGGATCGGCTAGAAGCACTTGATTGATTAATTGATCGAAGGTGAGGCCCTTTGTTGCCGGCACATCGATTTTCGGCATGGGGATTTCAGCTTGAGTGGGGCTGATTTTTTCCCCCTTCCCATCAGAGTCTTGATACCCTGCAGCGAAGAGACTTTTTTCCGCATCCCGCGAAGACGGTTCTCGTGACGAAGTTTCCCGTGAAGAGGGTTCACCCGAAGGATTGCTAGGAGTGGGTGTGCGTGAGGGGACCGTAATTGGTTTGACGGAAATCGGCGGTGGAGCGGTATCTGGCACGAGGGAGGGGCTGGCACATCCGCCTATCCCACTCAGGATAGCGATGCCCGTCACGGCGATTCGGGTGGGAATTCTGCGCTTCATAACGAATTTATCGGTTATTTGTTTGAGTGGCTTCAAGAGTTTGAAATGGAATTTATCTTCCCCTTAAGAAGAATCGGGCCTGTAAAAATTTCAATTTTCTAAGGAGTGTGAGTCTGACCCGTAAGTAGATTTGCCCACATTTGAGGTCATCGAGAGGCTTCCCAA
>CAZFDX010000904.1:0-2548 GCA_964518325.1 uncultured Alcaligenaceae bacterium
TATCGGGAGCCATCACATCGACACGCGGACCGATGATGTTCAACACTTCCTCGGTATAGCGACGGGTCAAGCGCTCCAATTCCCCCCGAGACAATTTCGCAGGGTCACAGGCAATTCCTCCCTTCGCGCCAGAGAAGGGAAGATTCATAATGCCACATTTCCAGCTCATCCACATGGCCAAGGCAGCCACTTCGCCCAAATCGACACTCGGGGCATAGCGAAGCCCCCCTTTCGAGGCGCCAGAAGTAAGGGAATGCTGAACACGATAACCCACAAAACAATGAACGCTGCCATCATCCATACGGATAGGAACCGAGACGATTAACGACCGTTTCGGTATCGAAAGTCGTTCGATGATTCCAGGATCGGTGTTCATGACTTCTGCAACCGAACGAAGTTGCTCACAAGCCATTCGGTACACAGGGGAATTCGCAAAAACCGGTGATTGCGATGCCTGTTGCACACTGCTACTGCTACTCATGATTAAAAAACTCCATCGAGAGAGGTGACGGGTAAGAAATTATATACAAGTGCCAATATGACCGATTGAAGAAACAAGCCAGACAAACTTTTCTGGTTAAATATGTCAAAGAATATGGGATATTTACCACTATTTTTGAATGTAACGGGCGTCTTGACCCTAGTCGTTGGTGGCGGAAGTGTTGGCCGGCGGCGAATCGAAAAAATTCTCTCCTGCGGAGGACGGGTGCGGGTGGTTGATCCGCAGCCACAACCATCGTGGTTTCAACCGGAATGGGGAACGTGGTGGGCAGAACCGTTTCACACAGGCCATCTCGAAGGGGTTCAACTCGTCTTTGCCTGTGCCACACCGGAAGTGAACGAAAGGGTCTGCGATGCGGCGTTAGCTCGGGGTTTATGGATCGGAAATAGCAGCCAACCGGAGGCAGGTAACCTGATTGTTCCCGCGAGCGGGGAGCGGGGCTTAATGGCCGTCGCGATTCATACTCATGGGGCTTCACCGCGTTATGCGGCCAAAACTTTAGAAGCGATTCTGAATTCTTTGAGTGATGCGGAACTAACCAAGCTAGAGGTTCTCAAAGAACTGCGAACGCGGTTTAAGAAAATCGCCGATCCCACCCGTAAAGCCAAAATGTTAGCATTACTCGATCAGTTTGCACAATGAGTCTTCTTTTTTCTCTAAACTAAATTGGAACTGTTGACTCCACGATTTTCCCCATGATATGTACGATCAAACGACTGCCGATCTGAGCCAAACGCGATCCCAAATCGGTAATCCCCAGAATCTATTTCCCGAGGGAATACCCAATCATGAAATCCTCGAAGAACTCGGGGCAGGAGGGATGGGAATCGTCTACAAAGCAAGGCAAATCTCATTGGGTCGCATCGTGGCGTTGAAAATGATGCGACACAGCACCAAGAACCCCACGGAGCTGGAACGCTTCCAATGCGAAGCCGAAGTGATCGCCTCTTTTTCCCATCCGAATATCGTGCAGGTGTATGACATTGGTGAACACAAAGGGCAACCTTTCTTCACATTGGAGTATTGCCCTAATGGCAATCTCGATAAACAATTGCTCAGCAAGCCGATGAAAAATGAGGATGCCGCAAGGCTCGTCGAGACCCTTGCCTTGGCCATAGAAGTGGCACACCAAGCTGGTATCATTCATCGGGATTTGAAACCCGCAAACGTGCTGATTGGCCTGAGTGGCGAACCTAAAATTACGGATTTCGGTATCGCCAAGATGCTCGATGAGGATAGCGGGGCCACTGGAACCGGCGTGATTATGGGGACCCCAAGTTACATGGCCCCTGAGCAAGCGCAAGGGAAATCGCGCGAGGCGGGACCTGCCACCGATGTGTATGCGCTTGGGGCGATTTTGTATCAATGCTTAACGGGGCGACCTCCTTTTTTGGCCGCAACCCCTATGGAGACAATGCGGCAAGTTCTTGAGGATAATCCCGTTCCTCCCAAACTGCTCAATCGTGGTGTCGATCATGATCTGGAACGGATATGTTTAAAGTGCCTCGAAAAATCTCCCGAAGATCGATACCAAACCTCGAAAGAACTCGCCGAAGATTTGAGAAGGTATCTCGATGGCGAACCCATCCAAGCCAAAAGTATCAACGTTTTTGAACGTCTTCAACGTGAGTTGAAACGAAGCCAACATGAAGGAAAAATTGGTCCTTGGGGCAAAGGGCTACTGTATCTCGGAATTTTTATCATTCTGATGCATGTAGCCACCTCGATCATGTTGCATTTTGAATATCCCGAGTGGCTCTCGTTTTGGATTCCGCGCACCGTTATGATTTTGTGTCTGATTCCTTGGTTACGGCGTTATCGTCCTAACGAAGGATTGCTGCCAAACAATGCTTTAGAAAGGCAAATTTGGTCGGTGTGGGTGGCTTACTTAGTGGGGTTTGCTGTGCTGGTTTTGGTGGTGATTATTGAAGGACGGGATCACCTTCAGTTCTACGGAGCGGGAATGGTTATTAGCGTGCTTGCGTGGTTGTCGATGGGGGGGCGGGTCTGGGGGCGGGCATGTTGGATTGGGATTGGCTTCTGGCG
>CAZFDX010000905.1:0-4617 GCA_964518325.1 uncultured Alcaligenaceae bacterium
TTGGTCTTCAGTTGCGATTGGACTTTCTCACTGGCTTTGTGCTTCGGCAGGATCACCCACATTTTGCGCAACGCCACTAATTTCGCTTCAGGAGTTTGAGCTTTTTTGTATTCGGCTTCGGCATCGTGATACTGTGGTGGAAGATTAACAGCCATGATAAACCCCCTAATAAAAACTAGAAACCTTCAAGATAGTGCTAACGACCCTGAAATGAAAGAGCAAGGAGTTTTCCTTTGCGTTTATTTCGTTCAGGTTGGAACATCGATATTTTGATTCGGCTGAATGATCAATGCCTTTGTTCGTATCAACGAATCAAAATTCATGGCCACTCTCTGCATCAACAAACAAGAGTAATGGCCGCTCTTCTCTAGGAAAAATGACACCGAAGATTTTCCGTTTCTCTCGAAAGACTTACCTCGAAAGGGATTGGATGTACTTGTAATAATCGTCGAGATCGTACTTTTTCGCGGTGCTATCGCTGGACATATAGCGAATGACCCCAAAAATTTTACGCTCGAACCAAGGACGATCGAACAAACCAAAGCACCACAAAATTCCGGTATAAGAATTGGGATCGCGTCCATCGATGGCGTACTTGTTATTCAAATGTTCTAGAATCCGATAGGCCTTGAGAGGGTGATCGGTCCATTCCAAAACTTTTTTCCCCCACAGCATGCGCAAATAATTGTGAATCCGTCCCGTCACCACCAACTCTTTTTGTGCGGCATTCCAGAGCGGGTCATGTGTTTGAGCGTTTTCGAGTTCCTGCAGGGTGTAGGTATACTCCCGTTCATCAGCAGTGTGATCCTGCAGCGATTTATAGGCCCATGCCGGAAGCGTGCTTTGCAGATCGTAGTAGTTGGGAATTTTTTCGCCATCGACTTCATGAAATTCCACGCGACACGGCCCACGTTCTTCGTTTCGGCGGTAATGATAGTGATAGCCGACATCACGCCAGACAATCGCTTCATCGAGGAAGCTATTGACGTTGGCATTTTTTACGAAGAACCCTTCCCGTTTCCCACGCTGATTGAGATTCAGTTTCTCAGGGGTCCATTCTCCTTGCGAGTTCAAGGCCCGTTCGATCACCTCTTGAATCGAAATATGTCCATGCCGCAGATAGGGGCTTAAACGGCTGGCGGCGACCTTTCGCGGGTGTGCGGGATTGTTTCGTTCTTCCGCATAGCGATTCAACTTTGTTTCGATAAATTCGTTCAGAATATCCCGACCGGCGTTCGAGCCACCCTCGACTCCCTTCGGTGCAGGAACATCGTAGGCAAATTTCAAAGTTGTGAGAAATTGGGGGATCGATTGTTCCGCGTTCCAAAAGGGAAACGGTGGCTCAAGTCGAGTCCGAATAGCTGGCGAAAAATCCGGTTCCCTTGCCGCCCGATGCTGCCATGCTTCCGCAAAGAGTTTATGGATTCTCGGTCGAAGATGGGCCGCCGCACTGACCGCCGCCCCGAGGAGATTCAGCGGCACAAAGCAGTTACTATCGACTGCAAAGAAAGCCACCTCGATTTGTTTTTGCAAGGCAGCAATGTGGCTAGGAACCACAAAGGTCGGGTAATCATCGGTAACTACGATACAGGCCTTTTGAGCCAATTGGCGGACGAGTCCCCGTGCCGGTATCTCGGGGGTTTCGACATAAGGCCAATAGTTGATTCCAATTTCCTTGGCCTTCCGATAGTTATCCCGCATCCCTTCCAGAAAGAATTGATGATGCCTTGCACAGGACCAAGGATAATCGATCCGTAAACCCTCGTAGATGGCAAGGGGTTTATTTAGTTGCTTGGCCAAATGCAAGGCAAAATCCAGCGAATGATTTCGATCGAACCTCCGCGAAATTTGCATCCAATAGAGAACATAGTCTCCCTTGAGATTTCGCGGGTTTTCGTTGAGCTTGCGAATACGAGCATCGTTAAAGGTTGGCATTCCTCTTTCCTTGCAAATGATTCATGAGCCGCCATGACGATTCGGGAAATGGCATTGGGAAAACATTTTCGACAGAGACGAAGCCGATCCGCAAAAAGGCATCGAGAAAACATTTTCCCTAAAGGTCAATTTCATTCTCGATTCATAAATAGACAAGATGAATCCGATTCTGCAAGTGCGCAATCTCACGAAGACGTATGGCACACGCGAGGCGGTGCGCGGTGTGACCTTTTCTATTGAACGGGGCGATTTTTTTGGCCTGCTCGGCCCCAACGGGGCAGGGAAATCGACCTTGGCTCGTATCCTGTCCGGTATTGATGAACCCACTCAAGGGGAAATTTTTCTTCAGGGCGAGCCTTTCGATCCTCGTTCGCCGGAGCACAAGAAAAAGATCGGACTGGCCCCCCAAGATTTAGCTTTGTACGAAGATTTGAGCGCTGCGGAAAATTTGTCGTTTTTCGGTCAACTCTATGGCTTGAAAGGTTCCCATCTCAAGCACCGAATACAGGCAATGCTCGACTTGGCCGAGTTGAACGGTCGGGCGAAGGATAAGGTCGCCCATTTCTCGGGGGGGATGAAACGACGCTTGAATCTTGCCGTCGCTGTGATCCACGAACCCGAACTTCTCTTCCTCGATGAACCAACCACCGGCGTCGATCCCCAATCGCGTAACCACATCTTCGAGCAAGTCAATGCCCTGCGTGATTCGGGAATGACCATCGTCTACACCAGTCACTACATGGAGGAGATCGAGACCCTGTGCAAGACCGTGTCCATCATCGATCGAGGCGAGATCATTGCCCGTGATACCCTTCAGGGGTTGTTGGCCCTTCATAAAACCCGCGTGACTGTGACCCTTAAGCAAAATGTTTCACCTCAATTGCTTCAACAGATCGCTCAAACAACCGGTGCGATTCATGAGGGAGTCACCTTGATTTTTGAAGGAAATTCCCCTTCGGAGTTGGTCCAAAAGATTTGGCATATTCTCCAGCAACACTCGCTTGAACCCGAATCGCTTCAGATCGATTCCCCAACCCTTGAGAAAGTCTTCCTCGAACTGACCCAGAAAAAACTTCGAGATTGACATGGCCCAGATATTTATCACCGGTGGAACCGGAATGATCGGTCGAGCTTTGACCCATTTTTGGCGGAAGCAAGGCCACACCGTTTGGATTCTCTCTCGCTCGCAACCCAAGCAAGGCATCCTTCCAGAAGAAGGGCTTCTTCGGGGTGACCCCTGTCAAGAAGGGGATTGGCTGACCCGTTTGCGGGAATGCGAGGTGGTCGTATCGCTGGCGGGAGAATCGATCGTCAACAAAAGATGGACGCCCAAGCAAAAGGAACAAATTCGTCAAAGCCGAGTGCAAAGTACCGCCCTGATTGCCAAAACCTTGGCAGAAAATACCTCGAAGGTGAAAGTTTGGCTTTCGGCATCGGGCATTGGCTACTACGGCAACTACGAAGCGAATTCGACCGAATTTATCGAGGGAGATCAGGCCGGCTCGGGCTTTTTGGCGCAGGTTGCCCTCGATTGGGAAAAGGCCGCCCTGCCCGCTCAATCGAATGGAATCCGAGTGGTCTGGACAAGGATCGGCATTGTGTTGGATCGCAGCGAGGGGTTTTTGCCGATCGTTTCCCGACCCTTTCGATATTATCTCGGCGGAGTGATTGGCACCGGTCAGCAGTGGATCAGTTGGATTCACATTCAAGACCTCGTAAGATTATTCGATTGGATACGAGAGCATCCCGCCCTCAGTGGACCGGTGAATATCACGGCACCGCATCCGGTCACGCACTGGGGTTTCTGCCAGACCTTGGCGAAACAGTTGCATCGACCCTGTTCATTTCGGTTTCCACCCTTTTTGGTGAAATGTGTGATGGGAGAGAAAGCCGAATTGGCAACACACGGGGTCCGTGTGATACCGCAAAAAGCACACGAAACGGGCTTCGATTTCCGCTTCCCGACTCTGCCTGAAGCCTTAGCCGATTTGCTCAGACCAAAACCGGAGTGAACGGAACGTGTTACCTTCCTGAATGAAACATCGAACCTACCTAAGAAGAAAGTGAAAAATAGAAGGGGCTTCATTGCTGGAATAATTTCTGCTATCCTCGGTTTCATCAAATCTTCTAAACTAATCTCACCTCACCCGAACTGGCTTGCTTCTACCTTATGACTCCACGCGAGATTTTGGCATTCATTCGAGAAAAAGACGTTCAGGCGGTCGATCTGCGATTCATGGATTTTCCGGGGCAATGGCAGCACTTCACGATCCCCGCCGAAAATCTGACCGAGATGACCTTTGAAGAAGGCTTGGGTTTCAACGGCTCGGGCATTCGCGGTTGGAAGGCCATCAATGAATCGGATATGTTGGTCAAACCGGTGCCCGATACCGCTTTCATCGACCCGTTTTGTCGAGATGTCACCCTCACCTTGCTTTGCAACATCCATGATCCGTTGACGCATGAGGATTATTCCCGAGACCCCCGCAATGTCGCTCGCAAAGCGGTCAACTACATGCGTTCAACAGGGATAGCCGATACCGCCTATTTTGGCCCCGAGGTGCAATTTTTTGTCCTCGATAATTTGCGCTATGAGCAAGCCGCACACCATGCCTTCTACGAAGTCGAAAGCAACTAAGGGGCATGGAACACCGGCCGCACAGCGAAGCCTAACACATGACA
>CAZFDX010000906.1:0-4156 GCA_964518325.1 uncultured Alcaligenaceae bacterium
ATTAAGAAAGTGGACCCTGGCGATTGTGGGGTAGACAGGAATAGTCAGAAAAAAGGGGATGATGCTGGCGGGAGGTGCTAATATTTCTAAAAAGGTATATTGTACAAAATTGGCCACAGCGGGGGGGATCATGGAACCGGGTTCGGTCGCGCCGGCCAAATTTCGGGGGGGGTATTGGTTGGTGGTTTACCGGGGTGTACGGGAACGACCCGCTCCAAGGGGGGGGGGGAATCAAATGGTGCCGTAATTTTTTCGGGAACGATTTCGATTTTCGGCGCTCCCTCGGGAGATGATTTTATCTCCAATTTCGGGAAGGAATCGCTCTCTTCGACCTTTGGCGTTTTGGGGCTTTCGGGGCGTTTCGGAGGTTCCTTTTTCTCAATCGCTTTGAAAGATTTCAACGTGTCAGGAATCGGGTACGGTACAGGGGGCAGCGGCGGGGGCGGCACAGGATTTTGGTCTTGCGAAAAGACACGATCGTTCAACCACAAGCCAACAATCAAGAGTGCAGCAACATGGGTGCAACGAGATTGAAACATAAATCGATCATCCCTGACGTAATCCGTGAGATCGTTTTTATCGATACGATCGATCGTGCCGAAACATATATCTCACTTCATATTTGCCTTCGCTGGACAGAATGATTCTGAACAATCCCTATAGTCGCTATATTTTAACATGACAGGGCTGATGAACTTTGTGAGGAATATCAAATTCCTACTTCTCATATCGAGGCGATCCAAGCCGGTGTGATGCTTTTTCACAAACGCCCCGAGAATGGCAAGGGTGCTGTTGAATTGACGGAGCAATATCCTGTTAAATCTCACACAAAAAGGTATTGATGAGGTATCGTGATTATTGAATTGGATGATAGGTAAAATTGATTTAGATAAGGTCGCGAAAAAAATGTAAAGATCACGTTTCATGAGAGGTAGGGGGGGGGAGTGATTTCACTTTTCGCCGCCGCCGTTTGACTTTTCGGCGTTGCAGGGCATTGGTGGCAATCACATGAATAAAATGCTCGTGTGTAATCCCCATTGAGGCTAAGCCATCGATGAGGGGAGGGCTATTCAGGTATGGATTGGGATTGACCTCAAGAATGTAGGGAATCCCGTCTTCTCCTAATCGCACATCAAGCCGGCAATAATCCCTAAGCCCCAGAAGCAAATAAGTTTCCTTCGCTATCGAGGTCATCTTTTCTAAAATGTTTTCGGGAAGGGGAACAACCGATTGAATATCGGTTTGGTTAAATTCTTGGGAATGTTCATTCCATTTGGCAGTAAACGAATAGATCGGCCAAAATCGATGCTCCGCATGGGGTTCAAAAATAATCTCTGCAGGAGGGACAATTTTGATGCGATCCCAAAGCGGAACATTCTCGTTCGATTCAAACATATTGAGGTGAAATTCTCGACCTGCAATATATTTCTCGATCAACACGGGTCCGCCATAGTTGCGAAATACCCACTCGACCCGATCGTTTAATTCTTGTTGATTGGTAACGACCGAGGCCTGCTCGATCCCCACGCTACAATCTTGTGTTGCGGGTTTGACGATCGCCGGCCAAGGGTGAGGCCAATTGGGGCAAGGAAGATGATGCGCCACAATGAATTCGGCAGTGGGAAGTTTGGCCCCTTGAAGCAAGTATTTTGTGCGAATTTTATCGCGACCGGTGGCGATCGCCCAAGAAGGGGAACCGGTAAAAGGGAGGTCCAGCCATTCTAAAAATGCGGCGGCACCAATTTCGGTTTCGGTACGGTTGGCTAATCCTTCAAATAAATTGAAAATCACATCGGGTTTGAACAGACGAAGTTCTTTAAGTAAGGTGCGCGGATTGGTCGAGTAGGCGATTCGTTTTACCTCCCAGCCGGTTTGTTTCAACATCGATTCTACCAATGCCGATGTTTCAACAATATCCACTTCCGATGCCGAGTCGGGATGATCCGGAGGCAACACCGGTTCGTTATACGCAACTAAAATACGGTCAGACATAATGATTTAGCGTCATGATATTGATTCAATAATATCGACCAAACCTCACAAAAGACTTGAAATAATTCGTTCTGTCCCCCAACGATGCCTCGTCTGGTTCGATCGGACCTCTTTATTTTGCACAAGTGCGTTTCTATAATAATTGCTTTCCTGAATTTCTGGTCTGGTTGCCCCAATTAGAAGACGATTCAAAAATTCTCGTAAAGGATTACTGATTCTGTGAATGCTGAGAAAGACTCGCCCCAACAAGGGGTTTATCGCCCTTTGTTGTTGTTGGCTTTTCCGTTGGTGATTTCCAATAGCTTTTCGACCGTCCAAATTACGATCGACCGAATTTTCTTAGGCCAACTCAATCCCGATTATCCTGCGGCGTCACTCTCTGCCGTGATGCTTTATTGGGTTCCGTATTCGTTACTGTATGCAACCGCTGGCTACATTTCGACATTTGTTTCACAATACATTGGTTCAGGGCGTCCGCATCGGGCGGGGGCTGCCTTATGGCAAGGGCTGTATTTTGCGTTGGTTTTTGGATTGGTTGGCATTGCCATCGCCCCTTTTTCGCGATCGATCGTTTCGGTATTGGACCATCGGCCTGAATTATCGAGTCTCGAAGCCGACTATTTTTATTGCTTGTCTTGGTTTACATTACCGGGATTAATCACTTCGGTGGTCACGGGTTTTTTATCGGGTCGGAAGAACACGCAAGCAGTGATTGTGGTGAGCGGTGTGGGAACAATCGTACACGCTGTGGCAGCGTATTTATTGGTGTTTGGTCACTTTGGTTGTCCCGAATTAGGGGTGGCCGGTGCCGGTTGGGCCAGTGTCCTTGGAGCATGGGCCTCGGCCTTGGTGGGGTTAGGCCTTGTTTTTCAAAGACAATATGAAATCGAGAATGCCACCCGTTCCCATTGGCGGTATGAGCATCAACTCATGCGAAGGTTGCTGATCTACGGGTTACCAGCCGGTGCCCAATGGGCAATGGATGTGGCAGCATTCAACGGCTTTTTAGTGATGGCAGATTGGTTCGGTGAAAATGCCCTTGCGGCCGCCACGGTGGCGATTAGTATCAACAATTTTGCGTTTATTCCCATGCTGGGAGTTGGCCAAGCGGTGAGCGTTTTGGTGGGGCAATATCTGGGAGGCAATGACGATCGCCAAGCGGCCAAAGCCAGTTGGGCAGGCATGAAATTGGCGATTGGTTACACACTCATTTGGGCGTTGATGTACTTGTTTATCCCCGATCTGCTCATCAATCAATTTACCACCGACGAAATGGCTATGAATGCTCGTGTGGAAGAAATCAAAGCGATGACTCGGGTTTTACTTTTATTTGTTGTGGGATATTCCGTCTTCGATGCAATTAACATTGTGATGGGGTTTGCCCTGCGTGGGGCCGGTGATACCCTTTTCGTTTCGGTGGTCTCGTTGACTTTAGCTTGGCCGATTATGGTGGGGGGAACCTATCTGGCTTACCGGTTGAACTGGGGGTTCTATGCTTCTTGGTGGGCCGCGACCTTGTACATCTTTTCGTTGGCCATGCTGATTGTGCTTCGCTTTTTGATGGGGAAATGGCGCACCATGCGGGTCACCGAACCGGGATTACCAGAAACGTGAAATTCTTAATAGCGAGAGACGAAATCGAAGAGTTTCGATTCGGAAATTGAATGAGCTGCACACCGATGGGCGTGCAGCCAAGAGAAAAATCACATCCGAGCCTTAGAGTTTCAACTCGTAACCGGCCCGTGCTTCACGGGTGAGCAGCTTGTTGGCTTCTTCGGCATTGGCCCCGATGAAGTTATTGCGATTGGGATCCCAAGTGGACTTTTTACCCGTCATTAAAGCGATTACGCCGAGATGGCAGACGATCACGGACCCCCCACCGATTTGAGCATTGCAGATGGGTTGTTTTTTGCCATCGGCCACACAATCGAGGAAGTTGCGCATGTGGTTGGTGGGTCGTCCATCGTAAAGTTTGGGGTCTTCTTTCAAAGGTTCGCTAATGAGTTTGGGATCGCTGGCAACGAGGAAGCCTCGGCTTGCGAAGATTGAGCCACCTTCACCGATAAACAAGACGCCGTTTTCGTTGCCGTCAATGGTTTTTTCTTTCCCATCGCGAGTTTTGGGTAGTTTCCCTTTGGCGTTAAACATTTTACCGGCGTTGGTA
>CAZFDX010000907.1:0-10888 GCA_964518325.1 uncultured Alcaligenaceae bacterium
CCTTCGCCGAAGAACTCGACAAACTTCCCGACCACACCTTTTTTGCGTAACATTTGCGTGACTGTTAAAACCAGATCGGTCGCAGTTGCCCCTTGTTTGAGTTTTCCGGTCAATTTGAATCCGACTACTTGCGGAATCAACATCGTCACAGGTTGGCCCAGCATAGCGGCTTCGGCTTCGATTCCCCCGACACCCCAACCCAAAATGCCTAATCCGTTCACCATCGTAGTGTGAGAATCGGTCCCCACTAACGTATCAGGGTAGGCCGTTCCCTTATCATCAACGAAGACCACCCGAGCCAGATATTCGATGTTGACTTGATGCACAATCCCCGTTTCGGGCGGAACCACTTTGAAATTCCGGAACGCATTTTGCCCCCAGCGGAGGAAGGTATATCGCTCTTGATTCCGTTCGTACTCCAATTTGGTGTTATTGCTAAAGGCGTTCGGCCCACCATAATCATCGACCTGCACCGAGTGATCGATCACTAACTCGCAAGGAATCAGGGGGTTGATTTTATTCGGATCGCCACCGAGGTTTGCAATCCCATCTCGCATGGCGGCCAAATCGACCACCGCAGGAACACCCGTGAAATCTTGCAGTAACACTCGGGCGGGACTAAACGCAATTTCCGTATCGGGTTCGGCTTTGGCAGACCAATTCACCAGCGCTTCAATATCCCCTTTGCGAACCGAAAGGCCGTTCTCGTTGCGGAGGAGATTTTCCAACAGGATTTTCAAAGAGAAGGGGAGTTTTTTGGCTTGCGGATAGGCTTTCTCGATCTCGGGGAGTGAGTAGATCGTGTAGTCTTTTCCCCCAGACTTCAAGGTTGTTTTCGTCCCGAAACTATTCATGGTTTCCTCGATTGCGATTTCTGTAAAAAGATATTCAACGGTTTAGCCTTATCCTTGGCAATAGATTGATAGGGTCCGATCGTTCTAGAACACGATTTTTTCCACAACAACTCCGACGTTTTTCCCAATGAGGTGAAACATGAAACCCCTTCGTTCTGGGCCGCAACTCATTCGTTCTGGGCTGATACCCCATCATTCTTGGCTGATACCCCTTCGGCTCGGTTTGGAACCCGATCGGCTCGGTTTGGAACCCGATCGTTTCTGGCTGAAGGTGAATCATTTTTGGCTTCTGTTAATGGGGCTATTGCTTTCGGTCCCTTCTTATGCCGCTGAAGCTCGTCCCAACGTCGTCATCATTTTTGTTGATGATTTGGGTTATTCCGACTTGGGCTGCTATGGCGCAAAAGGATGGAAAACGCCACATTTAGATCAGATGGCCCAAGAGGGGATTCGCTTTACCAACTTTTATGTTTCCCAACCGGTTTGTTCTGCCTCCCGTGCGAGTTTATTGACAGGCTGTTATGCCAATCGAGTGGGGATTAGTGGGGCCTTGGGGCCGAATAGCAAGGTGGGACTTTCGGAAAAAGAGACCACCTTGGGGAACATCTTTCAATCTCAGGGGTACAAAACCGCAATGATTGGGAAATGGCATTTAGGGGATCATGAATCCTTTTCGCCACTCAAACGGGGGTTTGATTATTATTTTGGCCTCCCCTACTCCAACGATATGTGGCCTTTCCATCCCAATACAAAATCGACCTTCCCTCCCCTGCCCCTCATCGAGAATAACAAAATCATCAACAATAATGTGACCGATAAAGATCAAGCTCAATTAACGACCCAATACACAGAAAAGGCCGTGCGATTCATCAATGATAATCACAATAAGCCCTTCTTCCTGTACCTAGCTCATACGATGCCGCATGTTCCCTTATACGTTTCGGACAAATTCAAAGGAAAATCCGAACAAGGTCTTTATGGGGACGTCATTCAAGAGATCGATTGGAGCGTAGGGGAAATTTTCAAAGCACTGAAGAACCACAAACTGGACGAAAAAACCCTTGTGATTTTCACCAGTGATAATGGGCCTTGGTTATCTTACGGGAATCATGGCGGTACCAAGGAACCTCTCCGCGAGGGCAAAGGAAGTGTTTGGGAAGGAGGTATCCGAGTCCCCATGATTGCACGTTATCCAAAAAAAATTCCGGCAAACTCGATCCAGCACGAACCCATGATGACGATCGATTTGCTACCAACACTCGCGAAATGGATTGGTGCGGAACTCCCCAAGTTGCCGATCGATGGGCTAGATTGTCGCAGTTTGTTATTAGGTGAAAAGGATGCCCGCTCACCCCATAAAGCCTTTTGGTTCTACTATGGGAATAACGAACTTCAAGCGATCCGCATGGACAAATGGAAATTGATTCTTCCCCATAGTTGCCGAATGATCGAAGATCGTCCCGCAGGGAAAGATGGAAAACCCAACGGGTACCGCCAAGTGAAACTTGAAAAACCGATGCTTTTCAACCTCGAAGAAGACATAGGTGAATCAAAAGACCTAAGCGAGAAACATCCTGATGTGTTAGCAGACCTCTTGAAGGAAGCCGACCGAGCTAGAGAAGAACTTGGCGACTTGCTCACGAAGAAAACCGGAAAAGGCAACCGTCCTGCAGGAAAAGTCGAGTGAATCAAAAGAACTCTTAGTACCCTTGTTTGGCTCGCATCGATTCCAAAAAGGCTTCGCGCGCATTTTGGACGAATTCCCTAACCTTAACGGGGTCCTTGACCCCCTTTTGAGTTTCCACACCACTGGCAACATCCACCCCAACAGGCCGGACGGTGCGAATCGCCTCAGCCACGTTTTCGGGAGTTAATCCCCCTGCCAAGATCATCGGCACGGGGGGATTTTTCAGCAACTCCCAAGGGGCACGATGACCACTCCCCCCCAGTTGCTCCTTCGTGTAAGAATCAATCAACACTGTGGTAAGAGGTGTCTTCAAGGTTTGAAAAATCTGTTGTAATTTAGCAATTTCGTTGAGATCGTCTGAACTCCCAACGCGAACCACTGGTAACACCACAAAGGGAAAGGGGTCCTCAACCTGAGAGTAATCCCCGTAGTATTGCAGGACTCGGATTCCGAGTTGATAGGCAATCGCACACGCCTGACGAAATGGAATTTCTGCGAATAACCCCACAGGGGTCACAAAAGGAGGAATTTCCCGAAGTAATGTTTTGGCCGCTCTTGGTTCGACATATCGTATCGATTTCGGATAGAAATTGATCCCAAGTGCATCCACACCGGCCTCGACACACAAGGCCACCTCAGCGGGGGTGCG
The DNA here is from genome assembly GCA_964518325.1 of uncultured Alcaligenaceae bacterium. GTDB lineage: Bacteria > Planctomycetota > Planctomycetia > Gemmatales > Gemmataceae > SKW135. The sequence goes on from CAZFDX010000907.1 coordinate 3,191, forward strand.
AACCCCACAAATTTTGATTTTCATACTGCCCTTTCCGGAGGAGTGCCGATAATTCCCGGACCCATTAGACCCGAGGTATCCACCATGCCATTCGTGATGTGAAATAATCCGGGTTGCCATGCCTTCCAAGGTTCATTGGCAGCGGGACAATACTGCCGAGCATTCGCTTCGATGGCAGCCACCGTTGGAACATGGGCCGCTAAACCGGCTGAATGAATGAGCGAAGCGCCCGGACAGGTTAAATCCTGCACACACAAAAACATCTTCTTAATCTGAGCCGCCGCTGCCAACAGTAAACTTTGGGTTTGACCTTTGCACGCTTTCAGGGCCGCTCCGGTATAGCCCATCTCCCGAGCGATCTCCAACGATTCTAAATCCAGCAACGACTCATCGATCACCACAGGCACCAACTGAGAAGCGCGATGCATGGTATTAGCACGATCGGCCTTGAGGTCTCGTTTAGTCGGTTGTTCGATATATTGCACACGGGAAAAAGCTCGCGGATTGGCTTCTTTCACCCGATGGATAAATTCTAACAAATACTCGACATTGCCACAGCGTTCGTTGAAATCAAGGGAATAAAACCACGTCGAATCGGTACCTTTCGTTTCCGTCACCACCCGATCCACCGCCAAAACACGATGGGCATCCCAATCCAAATCTTCGCCATTCAGCTTGATCTTGAGATGAGTCAACCCATTATAAACCACCCATTCCCCGAGATGCTCGGGTAAGCCGTCGTGAATCGGAGTCACCACCTCAGCGGGGGTCAACGGGTCCAACGCTCCAACCAAATGATACAAAGGCAGGCGAGGAACAGGGGTCCGCCGAACATAATCCTCCAGATGATACCCCTGAAAGGCTTCACCCAGATAATCCCCCAAATCCTTCGCTAGAAAATCTCGACCGTAGGTTTGATAGGCACTACACTGGTGTAACTTGCCAAAGGCATCATGAAGGGCTGCATCGAAGGGGCTATTCACAACGAGTAAAGCCAAAGGGGGCATCGGATCGATGAGATTTTGCTCTTGGGTGATTTGCGAAGCGAAACCAATCGCTTCCTTCTCAAGGTGATGCCCCAAATCGATGGGATGCCCTTCTTCGGTATAATCGGAGTATCGCTTGGCAATCAATTCGGCCGCTCGCTTCATTGACATCAACGTTTGTGCATATGTTAATCGACGCGAAGGATACGACCAAACATTTCCCAAAGGCATGGAACCCATTCCCATCGACCGACGACCCGAACGATCTTCCACATCGATTTGCACATTCAACAAAGTGACCCGATCCAGAGCCATTCCCCCGAATTTAATGGGTGTGCGGTATAAATAATCTTCGTAAGAATAACGAACTTCACGAATACGCATATTAGTAGAGGACATAGCTTATTCTCGGTTCCCACGTCTGCTGTCGAACGATCCCTTTGTTTCTCTGCCGAACGTTCTCTTTGTTTCTCTGCCGAACGTTCTCTTTGGAGGCCGTTCTTTCTCTTATTACAACACTTACTTCTTATCAAACACCCTAGACTTAACTTCTATACCTTTATGAATCGAAAGATACCCGCGTAGTAAATAGCCACCTTTCCTGAGATGCTCCTCGGTTGCAGGACCATTGGAATGATTCCCGTTGAGATGGATACCATCTTCACTGAGATAGGCTTTCTCGAACTCGTCACCTGCACGGATTTTCATTTCCGCATAAAGATCAATTAAGGGAATCTGTTTTTTCTTCGCCAATTCCCTGAGGGCTTTGTTATATTCCTCGACTTGTTTTGTTTTCCCTCGAATCGGGGGTAACGTGGAAAGAATCACAATCGTCCCTTGGGCCAGAATGGTATCGATTGCCTTCTCGACATCTAGAACATATTGGGCCTTCTCGCAGCCACGAAGGAGGTCATTCGTCCCTAACATATAAACGATCATTTGAGGCTGATATTTCTCGAGAATCTCTTTCAAGCGAGGCAATCCCTTGGCTCCTGAGAGTAACTCATCGGCCCGTAAGCCACTCGCGGCCGTTTCGCTCCGATTCCCAGTCGGAGCATCGACCGATGCGAGATAATAGCCGTCGCTGTCGTTCTTTTTGCCAGCGTGGGACCAGTTGAGAAATTTCTTCACTTCGTCGGAATGGTCTTTGCCACCTCGTGCCCAAGCGGTATAGGGATTGGCATAAGTGAGCGAATCCCCCAGATGGAGAAAAACGCCGGTTTTGCCTTTGAATTGGCTAGCAACTTTTTTCATGGCTGCGGTGTAATCGTAATCTTCTCGAACCAGCAGGGGTGTTTTTTCGGGAGAATCCTGACTGAATAACAAAGCCGGTGTCAGGATGAGAAGAGAGAAAGGTAGCGATTTCATACAATCACGCAATCGTTTGAAAAAAGATCAGCAGGTGAGATTCCAAGATTCCAAGGAGCAAGAATGTCATCCTCGCACCCTGATTGAATTATCGTTGCAGAAGAAGATACGGGAAGGGCCAGATTCAGAAGAGCATTACTTCTGCGCTTGGTCGATATTCATATGGAAATTCTTATATTTCTTGCCACTCCCGCAATGGCAGGGGTCGTTTCGACCAATTTTTAAGCCATGTTTCCGAATGGGTTCGGCTCGGACCGCTTCGGTCGAATTCGTACTAAGTTGTTGATTGTTCGTGGCAGCGGCTTGATTTTGCTGAGCGGCCAGACGTGCGGCTTCGGCCAGCCCCAAAGCCCGTTCTTGACTGGCGCGGGCACCGGCCCAAAGCACATCCTGCATCACCTCTTCGGGAGCCTCTTCCATGCGGAAGACCGTATCGGTCACTCGGTCGGCAATACTTTCCCACATCTCGGCGAACCGCTTCATTCCCTCTTTCTTGTACACGATCTTGGGATCTTCTTGGGCAAAGCTCCGTAGGCTGACGGCGCTTCGCAAGTGATCCATCACCAACAAATGGTTTTTCCAGCTCACATCGATGATTTCGAGCAATAAACCCCGTTCCATCCGATGCATTTCGGGCCGATATCGATCGTCGTAAGCATTCCAAAGGATGTTTTTGATGCGGTTTGCATCCTGCCCGACTAACAAATCGGGGGAGAGCGCCGTTTTCGCTTGACTGTTAAACCAATCCACGAGTTCTCTGGCATCATCTAGCTCTGCGCGTGTTGTTCCCGATAGGGCTTGTTCGACTTTTTCGGAGATTAGTTCATGATCGAGTTCCTGATGTTCCCTGCGGGAAATATCCATCAAGGTTTCTCGAATCATATTCCGAGATTCGGTGAGGAAAAAGTCCTTCCCAAGGGTTTCCACCGCCTGAGGATATCGATTCATCGCCCAGATGTACAAACCTTCCCGATTGTACTTTTGAGCCACGGCGCCGGGGCCAGAAGCCCGTTCTGCCATGAAGGTTGTCATGGCAACTTGAACGGGGAATTCCTGATCCTTTCGATGGTAGGCTTCGCGAACTTTTCGAGAGAGGATTTCTTGGACTTTCTCCAGTGGGGTATCGGGTTGAATTTCCGAGATACTCATTTAGATTCGGAATTTATTCGAGGCCCAAACGCATAAGGATAAAACTCCCCATTCGGGTTCGAGATACCGGCGGCCCTCGGAGAGATCGATCTTCTCTACATATCGGGTCACTTCACGAAGCAGAAACTCGGCCAAGTCATCGCGACCAATCCTTTTTAGTTCTCTCTCGTTCAATTTCAACGCGTATCGAGTGTTGACGATCCGAGCCATTTCCGCCCACGACCAATTCTCGGGGTCTTCATCTAACGAGAGATTTTCGTCGATCCCTTCTTGAATGACGGTCGGAATGAAGCGGATGGCTTTTTCCTTGGCGGTGGCAGCCGCATCGGGATACGATAAGTTCCGGAATTCGCCTTCTTCAAAATCGATCCCCAAGCGATTCGAGGCAAAATCGGCAAACGATTCAGAACCATAATGGGGATTCAGATACCGTTCCACCGCTTGAGCGATTTGCTCTTCAATCATTTGGAAGATCATGGCACGGGGATTGGCATCGTTGAGAATCTCTTGGCGTTTACCGTAGACCCCTTTGCGTTGGACGTCCATGACCTCATCGTATTCGAGAAGGTTTTTCCGAATCTCGAAGTTCGATTCTTCCACCTTCTTTTGGGCGGCTTCGATCCGTTTGGTAACAAGGCGAGATTCGATCGCTTCTCCCTCTTTCATGCCAAGCCGCGTCAAGACGGCCGAGACCCACTCCCCAGCAAACAGACGCATGAGGTGATCTTGCAGCGAGAGATAAAATCGACTGGAACCGGGATCACCTTGACGGCCTGCCCGTCCACGCAGCTGGTTATCGATCCGACGCGATTCGTGCCGTTCGGTCCCAATAATGTGTAGCCCGCCTAGTGCGGCAATCTCCCGACCGGCCTCTTTGGTTTTTTCACGGGCTTCAATCGCATCGACGGTTTGTTTCCAAATATCGTCGGGGACGTCCAGTCGTGTGGGGTAAGAATTCTTGAGTTGATTCCACGCCATATATTCGGGGTTCCCCCCGAGAATAATATCGGTCCCCCGACCGGCCATATTCGTGGCAATCGTCACGGCGCCGCGACGACCCGCTTGGGCCACGATTTCGGATTCACGGGCCACGTTCTCGGGCTTGGCATTTAACAATTCGTGTTTGATGCCCTTTCGTTTGAGCATTTGCGACAGATGCTCGGATTTGGCCACATCGGTGGTCCCGATCAGGATCGGGCGGCCGGTGGCATGGACTTCCATAATGTCCTTCAAAACGGCATCGTATTTTTCTCGTTCGGTTCGATACACCAAATCGGGGTAATTGATCCGTTGGGTGACCTTATTGGTTGGTATGGCAATCACATCCAACTTATAAACTTTCCAGAACTCGTTTGCTTCGGTCATGGCGGTACCAGTCATCCCGCTGAGCTTCTTGTACAGTTTGAAGAAGTTTTGCAAGGTGATGGTCGCCATCGTCTGATTTTCTTGCTTGATTTTGACCCCGTCCCGTTTATGTTTGGCTTCGACTGCCTGATGTAAACCATCGGACCATTGGCGACCAAACATCGCTCGACCGGTAAACTCATCAATGATGATGATTTTCCGTTCGCCCTCGTGCATGGCGATCATGTAGTTTCGATCGAGATGGTAAAGGTGATGGGCTTTCAGGGCGTTATCAATCAAGTGGGGCCATTCCATATTCCCTGCGGTGTAGAAGCTATCGACCCCTGCGAGTCGTTCCGCTTCACGCACGCCGCGATCGGTCAGGTGTACGGTGCGATCCTTCTCTTTGACTTCAAAATAGACCCCCATTTCTCGTTTCTTCTCGCCCGGTTTTAAGGGAGCATCGATCGGGGTTCCGGCGGCCGCGAGTTCAGCGCGAGCCTTGTTTTCCATCTCGGTCAAGGCACGGGCGACCCGATCGGCTTCTTCGTAAAGGCGAACATCGGAAAAGGCAGGACCGGAGATAATCAAAGGCGTTCTGGCTTCATCGATTAGGATGTTATCGACCTCATCGATAATCGCATAATTCAGTTTTCTTTGCACCTGACGATAGTAGGGGTTATAGCGTGTATCATCCCAACGGGCCGGCTTCATGTTATCTCGAAGATAATCGAAGCCGAACTCGCTATTGGTGCCGTAAGTAATGTCACATTCATAGGCACGGCGACGAGCATCGGGGTCTTGATCCGATTGGATGTACCCTGCGGTGATCCCAAGCATTTGATAAATGGGCAACATCCATTCGCAGTCCCGACGAGCGAGGTAATCGTTGACGGTAACGATGTGAACCCCTTCCGAGGTTAAGGCATTCAGATAGGCGGCCAAAGTTGCCACGAGGGTTTTCCCCTCCCCCGTCATCATCTCGGCAATACAACCGCGATGGAGAAAAATTCCCCCGATAATTTGAACATCGTAGTGACGCATGTTCTTGGCCCGTTTACCTGCTTCCCGACAGGCAGCAAACGCTTCGGGAAGCAGATCGTCCAAGGTGGCACCGTCGGCGAGTCTTTTGCGAAACAGGGCGGTTTGTTCTTTCAACTCGGAGGCAGTGAGGGCAGCCATTTTGGGTTCGAGATCGTTAATTCTTGCGATCAACGAACCGGGAATAATCGTGTGAGGTTTGGCGGGATCGCGAGAGGGAATAAATCCCACCCCTTTGATGGCTCGCTCGTTGCTCGAACCCACGACCCGAGTTAACAAACGGGCAAAACCATCCGAGAAAGCAGACCATTTCTCGCCGATTTTTTCAAAAAACGATTGCTCAATTGTGGTGGTTTCCGTCGCCATAGTTCCTCTCAGGGTCTCCCAACCGTTGAATCGTGCCGAATCGGTACAATCCGTCCAAATAGGCAGTCTAAGAGCGAAACAAAGGTTGGTCAATATCGATCTTTTGATCTTCATAGGACTCAAAAAGGTGATAATCTCGCTTAAACCCTTATGGAATGTGATGATCTCGCTGAAACCCTTGTAGAAAGATGGGGTGGCTCTGTCCCCTTTTTGAAAATCCTTCGGCGAAACCCTTGCCGTTGCCCGTTCTGGTGCCCAAGTGCCAAACTCGGGTGAACAAAGGGGATATTGTCGCTTGGGGGGAATTTATCCCAGATGAAACCCCTACGGGGTCATACTCCCATCAACTCAAGGGAGGAACTCGAAGCAAATACCTGAGAGAGCTATTCGATCAATCTTTTAAGGAGGATTCGGGTTTCTCGAATTTCAAAATCGCCGAATATACCCGACTCGGGGTTCTCGGAACTCGACAAATGTTCTGGTCTGAGTGTCGTTTCTGGGAACAATTCAACTATAAATATAGTATGTGGCCAAACGCAGAAAAGACCGAACGACTGCTCAGCGATGCCCGAGGAGGCAATGCCGAAGCCGTTGAGCGATTACTTGCCGAGTTCCGAGAACCACTCCGAAAGGTGGTGGACCTGCGCTTGGACCCTGCCTTGGCGCGGCGCGTTGATGCCAGCGACATTGTGCAAGATGTTCTGTTAGAAGCCAATTTGCGCTTGATCGATTACCTTCGGTCACCGAATATGCCGTTTCATTTATGGCTCAGGCATTTGGCACAGGATCGGATTATTGACACGCATCGGCGGCACCGTCAAGCACAACGTCGGAGCGTGGATCGAGAGCAAGCGATTCAGGGGCCAACTTGGGATGATGAATCGAGCGTGCAGTTGATTTCCCAACTGATCGACACCGAGCATACACCAGCCTCGGCGGCGATCCATCAAGAATTGGAACGGAAATTGAGCCAAGCTCTTCGGGAGATTCCCGAGGCCGATCGGGAAATTATTCTGATGCGTCATCAGGAACAACTCTCGAATCAGGATGTGGCTGCGGCTTTGGGGCTTTCGGAAGCGGCTGCTTCTATGCGATACCTCCGAGCGTTACGAAAACTTCGGAGCGTGTTACTTCCCGAATCAAAAACCGAGGGAAATGCAGAAGCCTAAGCCGATTACATTCCATCAAAAAAAGTAAGCCCACTACATTCCATTAAAACAGAATGATGAGGAGACAGTGATCCCGTGGCGGTGTTTTCGGCAACAACAAATGATGACGAACTTCTCGCCCAAATTTTGACGGAGTTCACCGAATCGCAGAAGAGAGGAGAAACTCCAGACCTTGAGGGAATCTGCCAAAAATACCCCAATTTGGCTACGGAACTTCGTGGATTATGGGCTACGGCTCAATTTGCCTCGGTATTCACTAAACCAAGCTCCAGCAC
>CAZFDX010000908.1:0-6095 GCA_964518325.1 uncultured Alcaligenaceae bacterium
ACGGCGGCGTAAGTTGGATATACGAGAAAGGGAAAAAACACCCGTAACAATCGCGGCTCGCGCAGCCGGACAAGTCTTTCGTGAAATGGTGAAAGAGGCCTTTCCCGAAGATGGCTTCCTTGGGGAAGAATTTGGCAACGAACCCAGTCAATCGGGCTATCGGTGGATTATCGATCCGATTGATGGCACCCGTTCGTTTATCCGCAACATCCCTTTGTGGGGGACTCTCGTAGGCTTGGAATATCACGGGGAAATGATTGCGGGGTTTGCTTTCGCTCCCGCGTTGGGCCAGACTTGGCATGCCCTTAAAGGGATGGGAACTTATCGGAACGATCGCAAAATTCAGGTCTCTTCCGTGTCCGAGTTGAAAGGATCGATCCTCTCTTATACCGACATTGGCCTCTTCGAGCCGATTGGCAAAACCCCTGCTTTTGAAGGCGTCCGAAAAGCTGTGGACCGCTCGCGGGGATATTCGGACTTTTATGGGATGGTTCTCGTTGCACAAGGTTCGTGTGAAGTCATGTTGGATTATGGGACCAAAATTTGGGATGTGGCAGGGTTGATTGTCATCGTAGAAGAAGCCGGCGGCAAATTCTCCAATTGGGACGGGCAACGCGATCCTCATCGCCCCGATGTTCTGTTTACGAACAACCGAGTGCATTCCGAAGTTTTGGCATTGTTGAACGGCTAAGTCGAGGTCATCGCGAACGCAGTTTCAGCAAGAAATATCCCAATCCGCTCACAGCAGCAATGATCCCCCAGCCCAAACCAACACGCAACCAAGTCGGTAAATTCAATAGGTCGTTACTTTGGCTTGGCGGAGAAATCCCCTCCTCTCCCCTCGGCGAGATCGGGAAAGACGGTGATGATTCCGAGCCAGAATCGGCGATTATTGAGGGAGGAATTGACGCTGACGGGATTGCAATAAAGGTCGTTTTCGCTGCATGACCGATCGATTCTACTTTGACGAGTATTTCACCGGTTTCATTGACATCCAGAGTGCAAACCCCGCGTTCATCGGTCAGACCGCTTTGAATCACCAGATTATTTTTGAGAAGGGTCACCTTAGCTTTTTGAGCTGGGGTGTCATCCTCGAAATAATAGGCTTCGATCTTCACTGAACCGGGTGCTGGTTTGGCCTCCACAATCAAACGATGGGCATAACTGTATGGGACGAGCCAAACGAAAACAAAAAGTGTGAATCGAAAACGCATGAATTACTCTTCTGGTGTTGGGTCTCTTTCCCGCAAGACGGCCTCTAGCCATTTCCTCATCCGATGGTGAATCGGAAAGGCATTACTTATTCTTCAAGGATAATAGGTAGGCGATCAACGGATAAAACTCTTCTTCTTTAAGGGTATCTGCAAAATTGGCCGGCATAGGGGATAAAAGGGACTCTCGTTTTTCACCCACATCTTCTTGCGAAATCCGAATTTCTTTCCCTTGGGCATCGGCCAAAACGTAAATTTTACCTTCTGTTCTCAGAAGCAATCCTGAAAGAGTCTTGCCATCCAAAGTCGAAATCACGGTTGTGCGCAGGGCTTGGTCCACATTCCGTGACGGGTCCAAAATATCCTCTAAAAGTCGTTCAACACCCCGAGCGCCCACGCCATCAAGTTGAGGGGCAATTTTGGCTCCCTCCCCTGCCACTTGATGACAGATCGCACAGGCATTTTTGAAAACTTTGGCTCCCGTAAGCAAGGTTTCTTTTTTCTTGGATTCATCGCTGTTCAAAGTTGCGGCAAACTTTTCGTAGTTGAGTTTTCGTTTGCTCAGCAACTCGTTCATCTGCTCGTTGACCGTGGGAAGACCTTTTGTTAAATGGGCGATTCGCTCATTCAGGTTCGGAACCTTGGTTTGTGTTAAGCGATCGCGAACACTCTTTTCCAGAAGAATCCGTGGCGAGGCCTTACCTTTGCCGATCAAGTCCAAAAGCAGTTCTGCCGTCTTGGGGTTGCTGGCCATGCTTAAAGCAATGGAGTTTTGCAACCGACCGGCCGAATTTTGCAAAATCAGGGTCAACGCTTCCAACGATTCGGGTCTATTGCTAGAGACCAAAACGCCCGCTAGCTTCTCTCGAAGAGAAATCGCTTCGCTCGGCTGATTGATGAGCGTGACCGCCACCGTGATTGCACGGGTTCCATCCAGTTGCATGAATGCATTGAGGGCAGCAATACGAGTCGGCTCGGAGAGGGTCTTTTTCTGGACAATCGATTCGATCGGCTCCAACAAATTCTTTTGCTTGGTCGCGACTGCAAGCTCTAATCCCCGTTGGATAGTCCCCTCATTCGCAGCGGTGATCGATTGCGCTATCTCTTTGGAAAATTCGTTGCTGAAAGTCTCGGACAAAGGAATTCCACGCCGTTGCAAGGCCCGATAGTAACCGTGCAAGTAGCTAATTTCTCGATCCAAATTGTTATCACGATTCTCTTTCAGCCATTGGAAAACGGCCAGCGGGTTACCATATTGGGTAGCTTGCTCCAGATAGGTTCGCCGTTGCTCGATGTCGGCAGGCAATTTGGTCAGATTTTTCAGAAGGAAATCCGCCGCTTCCGGAGAGCGTAACCCCAAACAGACCTCGGCAACAATAGGCAGTTCCGACGCTTTTAATTCGGATAAGTCCTTCCAATGTTGATTGGTGGCCAAAATATCTCGCAGGGCAATGCGAGCGGTATGCCGCAGGGCCATATCCTCTGCGGGAATTTGGGGCATCAAATTAAGAAGTGCCTGCCAATCTTCTTTCTGTGCTAAACGGGCTTGATACTCGACGAGCGCACGCGCCGCAAAAGGTTCTCGCTTGGGGTCGAGCGATGTGAATCGTTCTGCAGTCGGTTTGAGACCTTTGGAGGTTTGATATTCATACAAGGTCTTTTGAATGTTGATTTCATGAGCCAACCCGAAAGAATCGATGTGCCGATGTTTTTCCACCTTGGGTTTGCGCCCATGCCATGCAGGGGCTTGCGTGACCCAGTCCCAATGCGCTTGGGCTTCTGGGGAAAGTTCATCCGAGGGATCAGGCAGGTTCGGATTATCCAAAATTCTGCGAATAAGTTCGTGAGTGGCTAACATTCGGACCGTCAGGTTTTTCGAGTTGAGTTGTTTGATGACTTCGGGAGTTTTCATCTCAGTGAGATCACCGAGCAATCGCGGGGGGGTAGCCTCTTTCCCTGTGTAGACGATCCGCCAAATACGTCCGCGGGTGCGATCCCGTCCGGGATGTTTCAAGTCAACCTCATAATGCCCGATGATTTTGTTGTAAAAATCGGCGATATACAAAGCACCATCCGGCCCCAATTTTGTGTCAACGGGTCGGAACCATTCATCTTTGCTGACGAGAAAATCAGGCTTTTCGATCGCTCTGGGTGAAGAACCCTTGAACTCGATTTTGTTCAGATTGATCCGATTGGTCACAACATTGCACAAAAAAATATGGCCGCGATATTCGTTGGGGAAATGATCGGCCTCATACCAAGTCGGGCCACAAAGCCCCGTCGAATTGTGAATGTGGTTCATCATATTGGGGCCGAACCCCAACCCATCGTGAGGTTTGCCAAAACTTTCGTAGTAGGCACCACGAATCACTTGCGTTAAAGGTTTGCTATGACAATCGGAGGTATAAATGTTGAAGTAAGGATCGATCGTCATGCCAAAAGGATTGACCTGCCCGCGAGAGAAAACCTCGATGCGCGAGCCATCAAGCCGAAAACGAAAAATGTGTCCGCTTGCCATTTGCACTTCGTGGCCATCGGTCCCTTTGACCTTCGATTCGTTGGCAAAGCCGTGACAGGCATAAACCCAATTATCGGGCATCAATGTGAAGGAATTGACCATGCCATGAGTATCGCGCACACCGAAAGGGCCATACAATTTTTCGTACCGATCTGCTTTGCCATCCTTATTGGTATCGGTGTGTTTCCAGATGTAACAGCCAGCAGGTTTGCCCGCTTGGGCCGGTTCAATACTCGACACGAGGCAACTGTGACCATAATTCAGCGGAAGAATACCGATCGGGATATTCAAATTATCGGCAAAACGAACAACCTTCTTGGCTTTGCCATTTTCATCAAAATCAGAAAGAATCACAACAGTATCTTTCCCAGCTCTTCCTTCCGCAGCAAAAGGATACTCTGTCGAAGTAGTGACCCAAAGACGGCCTTTGAGGTCCCAAGCCATTTGCATGGGCTTAAAAATATCCGGCTCCGAGACGACTAATTGGGCCTCGAATCCCTTGGGAAGTTGGAATAATTTTTTCTCTTCTTCAGGAGAAAGCGCCTCGGTTGGCGCAATCGTACTTTGGGCAAAGATGGCACTGACAGAAAGAAATAGGAAAGAAACAATCGTACTGAGTCGCATAGGGGAGGATTCCAAAAAGGAGGGCATAGGGGCATTTTACACGAACTCCAGATAGGGACAACTCGATGAGGTCCCATGAAAAGAATCTGATGGGGAACAAGCTGCTCGATCTATAAATGGGGAATGAAAAATGAATTGGATGTGAGAAATAAACTTGAGGAACTGTCCTTGAAATTTGCAATGAAAAGTGACAAAATCCCATTTTGAATTTGAGGAAAATTATGCATTCTGCTCTGTGGGAATTGACTTATTGCCGGCTACGAGAGTTTTTTCGGGAACCGGCAGCCATCTTTTGGGTCTATGGTTTTCCGTTGTTGATTGCGGTGGCTTTAGGAATTGCGTTTCGGGAAAAACCAATCGAAAAAATGTCGGTGGACCTTTATGCCCCCAACGCCTCTGAGAAAGAAATTCAATTGGTGAAAACCAAACTCCTTATTGATGAGCGGATTCAACTTCATGAACCCGGTGAGGCATGGAAAACTCGTCTGCGTTCGGGAAAAACCGATGTGGTTTTACAATGGGAGGATAATACTTGGCAAATTTGGCACGAACCCCATCGGGCAGAAAGTACCTTGGCACGGACCACCGTTGAGTTATTGTTGACCCGTTCTCCCGAAGCTCCCTCGTTACCTAGTCCCTACCTGCAAGAAACCGGAAGCCGATATATCGATTTTTTATTACCAGGCTTGATTGGCATGAACATCATGGGGGGGGGGCTTTTTGGGATTGGGTTTATTATCACCGATATGCGAGTTCGGAAACTCTTGAAACGATACCTTGCCACACCCATGCGAAGAAGAGATTTTATGCTCTCGCTGTTGTTCTCGCGACTGATTTTCATGGTGCCCGAAATTTTTGTCCTTCTCATGTTTGGAATTCTAGCCTTTGGGATTCGCGTTCAGGGAGATTGGCTTTCTCTGTTATTGTTTGTGCTTTTGGGATCGTTTGCTTTTGGGGGAATTGGTCTATTGGTAGCCAGTCGGGCGAAAACCATCGAAACCGTATCGGGATTGATGAACCTCGTCATGTTACCCATGTGGGTCCTTTCTGGGGTGTTTTTTAGTTCAGATCGTTTTCCGGATGTGATGCAACCCGTGATCCAGATTCTTCCTTTGACAGCCCTGAACAATGCCCTTCGGGGAATTATGATCGAGGGGCGATCGATCCTTTCTTTGAGTTTTGAAGTGCTTATTTTGATGATTTGGGGTATGATTTCCTTCGTAGTGGCATTGAAGATTTTTCGGTGGAGTTGATCCAACATTTTAAGGAAACGCCTGTGAGCAAACCGATTCAACTCTCCTACGATTCTGGCACCATTACCCTGCAAGGTGATAATGAGGAATTACTGCGTTCTTTACCCGGAGTCAGCTTCGATGGCCGATCTGCGAGCTTTCGTGCAGAAGGGGGATGTTATCGTTCCATAATCGAACATTTGCTGAACATCAAACATCCATTTGAAGATCGGGCGAAAGCCTATGATAAATTAACTTGGACATTGAAAAGCGAACGCGAACCGTTCCCGCACCAAATCGAAGCCGTCGAAACTTGGGCCAACCAAGGGATGCGGGGGATCGTTGTGCTTCCCACCGGAACGGGCAAAACCTTCACCGCCATGCTGGCCATTCGTCGTTGTGGTCGCCCTACCCTTGTAGTAACCCCAACGATCGATCTGCTCAATCAATGGCATTGGGATCTATCTCAGACCTTTCAAACCGAAGTCGGCATGATGGGGGGGGGGGGAA
>CAZFDX010000909.1:0-3401 GCA_964518325.1 uncultured Alcaligenaceae bacterium
GTGTAGGCATCGATATGATGATCCCGCCCCGTCGTTTCGCGGGCTTCCCCCATCGGGGTACGGCCGAATTCTCCTCCCCAAATAACCAAAGTGGAATCGAGCATACCCAAGCGTTTCAGGTCCTGAATGAGAGCAGCCGAGGGGCGATCGACCTCTTTGGTGATATTCTCTAGGGATTTTCCTAAATCCAGATTGCCCCCGTGATGATCCCAATCGGTGTGATAGAGCTGAACGAATCGCACGCCCCGTTCGACCAATCTGCGAGCTAGCAAACAGTTGGCAGCAAACGAAGGTTTGCCCGGTTCAACCCCGTAAAGTTCGAGGGTCTTTTTATCCTCTTTGGAAATATCCATCAAAGCGGGGGCAGCACTTTGCATGCGATAGGCCATCTCGTAGGAAGCAATGCGCGTTTGAATTTCGGGATCGCCGACACGATCGAAGCGCATTTGATTGAGATCGCGAATGGTTTCGACAAACTCGCGGGGGTTGGTTTCCTCGAAACCTTTGGGAGGTTTCAGATCAAGGATCGGGTTTTCGCCACGAAGGAAAGGAACGCCCTGAAAAGTCGTCGGGAGAAAGCCACTGGAGTACAGGGCAGCCCCCCCGCGTGGTCCGCGTGGTCCCGATTGCAAGACCACAAACCCCGGAAGACTATCGGTCTCGGAACCTATCCCGTAGGTAATCCAAGCCCCCATCGAGGGGCGGCCAAATTGAGGCGAGCCGGTGTTGACAAAAACCTTGGCGGGTCCGTGATTGAAAACGTCGGTCTTCATCCCACGCAGCCAGCAAACCTCATCGACAATCGTGGCATGATGGGGGAGCAACTCACTAATTTCCATGCCGCACTCGCCATACTTTTTGTATTTGCGAGAGCAACCAAGGATTTGGGCATCGCCTTTTATGAAAGCAAATCGTTTTCCCTTGGTAAATACTTCAGGGACTTTTTGGCCGTGAAGTTTGTTGAGTTCAGGCTTATCGGAGAAAAGTTCCAGTTGGCTTGGCCCCCCCGCCATGAACAAAAAAATAACCGCCTTGGCTTTCCCTTGAAAGTGCCCCCTTCGGGAAGCCAAGGGGGTTTTCGTGTCACCCGCGTGCGTGTCGCGATGAAGCAACGTACTCAGGGCGGTTGCGCCCAGCCCGATGCCGCAGTTCTGGAAAAAATGGCGCCGAGTGGCCTCTAGTGGATTCATTCTCGAACCTCCGATAAAATGGACTATATCAAAATCCCTTGGGGTTCTCCAACAAAAAATGAGCGAAGCATCCTCCCGAAAAAAATGAGCGAGGGTTCCTCAAAAACGTGGAGTAACCCTAATAACCATGCGATTGTCCCACATAAAATGAGCGAGTTGCCCCCTCCTCACCGTTGGTTGGTCGCGGATTTCGTAAAAAAGCATCGCCAAAGAAAGCCGTATCATCTATCTTTTTTGGTAGGCTCCTGTGAGGATTGCATGAACTTCCTCGTGACCCGTAACGTAATTCAAGTGTGAACAGTGTCTAACGATCCTTTAGCGAGACGAACCGACGAAGAACTCTTGCTGCTACTCCGAGAAGGGTACAAAGAAGCAATGGGTACGCTGGTTCGTCGATACCAGCGGGAGTTATTCGGTTATCTTCGGCGTTACGTCAACGATGAGCATTTGGCAGAGGACATTTTCCAACTGACCTTTGTTGCCTTATACGCCAAAATTAACCAATACGAAAAAGGGAGACCAGCACGCCCTTGGATTTATGCCATCGCGACCAATCAAGCGATCGATGCCATGCGACGGGTCGGCCGACGCCCAACAGTGAGTATCGAATCGGCAGAGGTCGAAAACCAAGAGGGGGAACGTCGAGGCTTGTGTGAGTTACTCGAATCGAAAGAGACCAATCCTCTCGAACACGCGGACCTCAGCGAGCTGCGAACCTTGGTCCGAGCTACAGTAGACCGCCTCCCCGAGTTTTTAAGGGTAGTGGTGATTTTGGCCTACTATCAGGGCTTGAAATATCAGGATATTGCCGATATTCTGGATATCCCCCTTGGAACGGTAAAATCGCGGTTGCATACTGCCCTTGCAAAATTACACGAAAGTTGGTCCCTAGTTGGTTCTGTTCCAGAGTTATAAGCTCCGATTTTTCGCCCCCCCGATTCGTGGACCCTTGAGATAGGGGTTTCATCATGGATTACTTACAAGAAGAAAAATTACTCGGTTACGCTCTCAAGGCCTTGCCGACTCAAGATACTCAAACGACCGAAATTTTATTGGCCGAATCCCCGCAAGCGCAACGAACCTTGGACCTGATTCGCTCGGCCTTGGCTCCGCTGGCGAGCGATCAAGATGACCCCAACGAACCGCTACCGCCTCAACTCGTTGCCAATACGATTGGGCGAGTCGCGGAATGGATCGTTCAGGCAGAAGGGCTTGTCCCTCCTGTTGAATCTCACACGCCAAGCGAATCCCAACCTGCTGCGGTGGCCCCCTCCACTGAGCCGCCCGTCTATCCGGTGATGGCTCGCGAACTCGCTGCCGATTCCAGCAGCAACTCCCGACGAAATGTGTTTGCCATTGCCGTCTCTTTGGTTCTGGTCTTGGGAATCGGTCTCCCGTTTTTGGCGACCCTTCGCTCGCATGCTCGGCAAACTGCCTGTGCCGATAGTCTTCGTCAAGTTCACTCGGCCTTGGTGCAATACGCCGATGATAATGAGGGCAATTTCCCCAAAGTCGCAGAGCTTCAAACCGCAGAATCTGCCATCCAAACCCTTCGCGATCAGGGCTATTTGACACACACTCGGTTAAGCTGTAACGATCAGGCCCATGGCCTTTCTTTGGGCAACTACAGTTACACCCTCGGCTACCGCGATGAACTCGGTACTTTGTGTGGCTTTAGCTATCTCGATCCCGACCAAGATTATACCCCCCTGTTGGCCGATGCCCCCCGAAGGAAAGGGGAAGAAACCAAACCGATCAATCATCGCGGGGGGCAAAATGTTCTCTTTGCGAATGGACAAGTTCGCTTCTGCACGCATGCCAATGTGGGTATCGAGAACGATCATATCTTTCGCAATGAACGTGGCAAAGTCGGTGCGGGCCTACGACGAGAAGACTCCGTTTTGGGTCGCGGTTACGAAATGCCCTAACCTCATCCCCGTACAAAATCCCCTCACTCCGACCCATCAGGCCAACCTTCTTCTTCGGGGTAAGCGATTTTCCCCTCAGCATTCCCAACTTTCCCACACCTTCGGGATAAAAAATCCCCCCCCCGCCCCGCTCGCACTTTTCCCAAGTGGGATCGCTGTTCGTACTACGGTACTGTGTTCTTATTGTTGATTTAGTATTCTTTAATCGCAGTATTCCTCTCCTCCTCTGCGAAATCTTAATTCTGACACGCAGAAGTGCGTATGTGTAGTCCTCGGTTATGAA
>CAZFDX010000910.1:0-3416 GCA_964518325.1 uncultured Alcaligenaceae bacterium
TTTGAACACAGGGCGCGATGGTTTCCTTGGATTGGCACCCGTCAAACAATTTCCACCCAATGGCTTTGGCTTATACGATATGTCGGGAAATGTGTGGGAATGGTGCAGCGATTATTATCTGCGTTACGGTTACCCGAATAAAACGGTCGTTGATCCCAAGGGGCCAGAACTTCCACCGGCTGCGAATCCCATGGAAGAACGGCAAAGGGATCGCGTTCGCCGAGGGGGGAGTTTCCTCTGTGCCGATGATTATTGTAAACGATACTTGCCTAATACTCGGGATTGCAACCCCGCCGATAGCGCAGCGAATCATACCGGTTTCCGATGCGTTAAAGATGCGAAATAATCGCGGCTCCTGAAAAAATATCCATGAAATATCCCCAGTTGCTGATCTACGAAAGCGATGGTGCCATTGCCGAACTCTTGGGTAAACTCGCTGCGGATCAAGGTTGGTTGATCCGACAATGCCGCTCGGCTGAGACGATTTTCGAGCTGCTCAAGGAATCGAGAATTTCGGTGGTCTTTCTTAAATTTGAACGGGACCTCCTCTCGGGATTGGAACTTCTCTCGCAAATCACAAGCCTGTATCCCGATTGTTCGGTTGTGGTTGTTTCTGACGTCAAGGCCGATTCGCAGCAACGCGAAAATTTAGCTTGTCTGGTTTTCGATTTGGGGGCAAAATATATCGTCTTTCCTCCGCTCACTCAACCCGTGGCCGAGGATTTAGCTAACGGCTGTATGATTTCCTCGTTGCGCATGGCAGGGCTATGAGCGATGCGAAGAGAACTTCCGGTACTCGATCGACGTTTGTGCATCCAGTGTGGCGATTGTGTGGCCATTTGTCCGGTCCTTTGTCTTTCGGTCCTGAGTCCAGATCACTCGGAAACTTCCCCGAAAAAATTTCTGCCCGAAACGGCTCGGGGATACCCCTATTTGAAACGACCGTTGGAATGTATCAGTTGTCAGGCCTGTGTTTTGATTTGTCCTACTCAAGCACTCCAAATGAAATAAACGAGAACGCAAATAACATGGTTGAAACGTGAGGGGATGATTACAGTGGACCAAGTCAGAGGGTGAGAGGGTGAGGTGTGATGATGAAAGAAGGAGATTCGAGAAGGATTGCGATGGGATGAAATAAGGCCAAGGTGCGATGATCCGAGACTAATTATCCTTTTTATCCTTGGGCTTTTCTTTCGGACGGGGGAGTTCCAAATCGGGATGTTTCTCTTTCAAGAATTTTTCAAATTTGTTGTAGGCTGCCTCCCGTTGAGCCTCATTGCTGAAGGCAAAGTAGATGTAAGAAGTGGCCAGCGTGGTACCCGTTGTTTTCGGAGGGTTTCGCGGGAAACCGACGTCTTTATAGTCGAGTCCGAACATTTGGGCCGCAGCAGCTAGGGCAATATCACGCACTTCGGTTGTTCCTTGTTCCCCACCAATGGCAACCACTCCACCGATTTGAGTCCGATCTTTGAAGAACTCTTCGAGCTTTTTGAAGTCTTCCTTCTTTGCGGTGTGACCGAAAGCCAGAAGACCTATGTACGAAATGGTGATGGGGATCGATTTATCCTTGGCCAATTCTAACCCCATCTCGGCCATCTCAGGAATTTTCGCTTGAATGCCGACTTCAAATCCTCGTCGAACTAGGGTGATATATCGTTCTTTTTTTAGCCATGAAACATACAGTTTTCGATGAGCCTCGGTCTTGTTAATCATATCTTTGAATTGCGGCAGATTGAAAATGGGATAAACAGCCGTGTAGTAGTTGATTCCTTGCCCGATCTGATTCACTCGATTATCACGGGTTTTTCCTTGCGCACCAAGGAACAAAAACATAATCAGGTCGGCTTCCGTCAATCCATTATCATCTTTCATCCCTGTGGGAACCACACGGGTTCGGGGATAAATCGAAAGTAAGTAGTCTGCATAAATGGAGTATTCATCTCCTTTTTTCGTTTCTAACTCAACGAATTTCGGGGCCAATTCTTTGATGTGTTTGCGGAATAATTCGAGGCTCGAATCGGACTCACCGAGAGTCGCTTTCCAAATGGTGGCGCCGGGAACATCGGGCGTGAGTTTGGCCTTGGGATCATCCAAGAAGGCTTTCACACGTTTGTCAATATCTAAACGATACAATTTCGGCCAAAGGGCATTGCAACGGGCACTAATCTCGGCATCGGGATCGTTGATCCCTTTCAAGACGGCAGGAAGGGCCGCGGCCCCTAGTTCCATGAGTTGAAATTCTGCGGCTTCACGGTCTTTGAATTTAGCGGCCCCTAATTGCCGAACCAAGCTCTCGGGGGTGACTGCCGTTTCAGGGGGGATTGATAGAAGGATAGCAAGGGAGAGAGTCAACATGCAGAATCTCCATGAAACAGACCTTAAAAAGTTATTATGACGAATTGTGAGCAAAAAGAAGCCACCATGGCAAAAAATTTACCTTGTTCCCCCTTGATTCCCCTAACTTTTGCTTTTCTTCTCCCCGCTAAGGCCCCGAAATTTTATTGGTAAAAACTCTGTAACCTTGCTAAAGTGGATAGTGATTACATCCCTCCTTGAGAGACACACCATGAGACGACTCACGGTTGTTCGCATCATTCTGCTTGCAGGTATTTTGACCATTGCTGGTTTTCTCGCAGTTCCACAGGCACCGGCACACGTTGAAAAAGCCTATACCTTGGCCGAGGTGATCCAACAATCGGATACCATCACGCTGATGCGGGTGACCCGCGTCGATAAGCCAAACAAGCTAGTCGTATTCGAGAAAGTCGAAGACCTGAAGGGAAAATTCCCCACACAAACGGCCCGTCACCTGATCACGGGAGAATTGCACGAGAAGGGAATCAAGGTGGTGCTAGATTGGGCCGAGGTTGGCAAACTGGGGATGTTCTTTGCCCAAGGGACCGCCTGCGAAATGTGCATCGACCAGTATTGGTATCAGATTTATAAAAATGGCGAAGACCTTTACGGAATGACGCATGGCGAGCCGTATCTTTTGCGGAGTTATTGCGGCAAAGTCGCTCGCTTACCCGCCCTTGTGAAAGCGCTGATGGATGGAAAAGAGGTTCTGGTTCCCGCCATGGAGGATGATAAGGTCAAAAATGTGAATCGAACGGCCCGCGTGGCACGAATGAAAACCAGCATGAAAGGGGGGCCTTACGATTTCAAACGGGATTTTGACGGTTGGGGGGCAGAAGATATTCGGGCTTTAACCGGCATTCCGGGCTTTCAACAAATTGGACCTTTAGCAACACTTGGGCCAACCGGACGCCAAGCAGGTTTGATTGATATCGATGCCGACGGCAAACCCGATGTCTATGCGCTGAGTCATTCCAAACTGGGGCTGTTTCTCAATCAGGGTGATTCTTATACCGAAGTGAGCTTACCCAATCTTCGGGGGGGGGGCAACAGCATTTGTT
>CAZFDX010000911.1:0-2251 GCA_964518325.1 uncultured Alcaligenaceae bacterium
GCCGAGGAGTATCTGGTCATTCTCCGTCGTAATGGTTCCCGTAATGTGGCCGAGTTAAACCAACTCCGCACATGGTGGGTCTCGCATATGACCTACACGGCAACCCCGTTTCGGGAACAAATGACCCTGTTCTGGCATGGCCATTTTACCAGCGCCACCGGAAAGCTCCCCAACTTGAGCCAAGCCTTTTATCAACAGAACGAAACATGGCGAAAATATGCACTAGGCAACTTCCGCGAATTTCTCGAAGCGGTGACGCTCGATCCCTGCATGATGTGCTATCTCGACATGGAAGAATCGAATAAAGATCATCCCAATGAGAACTACGCCCGAGAGTTGCTGGAATTGTTTACCTTAGGTGTGGGAAACTACACCGAGAAGGACATCCTCGAAGTGGCGCGGGCTTTAACGGGATGGACTTTGGATCAACCGGAAAGCGATACCCGTGTCAAACGGGAGAGCAGCCCAACTCGGGCTCGATCTCAACTGCGTGAAGGTCTCGTCCCCAAGTTCATTCCCGAACGCCACGACTTTGGAGAAAAAACAATCCTTGGAAAAACGGGCAAATTCGGCCTGAAGGATGTTCTTGATATTTTGGTTAATCATCCAGCCTGTGGAAAACATTTGGCCTCTCAGATGATTGCTTACTTCGGTGCCAGTGATCCCAAAGGCGAACTCCGCGAGCGTATGGCAAAGGCGTTCACCGAATCGAAATTTGAGATTCTACCTATGCTCGAAGAATTATTCACCTCACCAGAATTTTACGCTCCCGAAGCGCGAGGCTCACAAATCAAATCACCGATTCGATTATTAATCGGTGCCTTGCGTGAATTGAAACATGATGGCGCTATTACCCCCGCTATTGTGCAACTCACCCTACCGATGGGGCAAGAATTGTTCAATCCCCCCACCGTCAAGGGTTGGCCCAGCGGGGTTTCTTGGATCAGTGCCAGCACGCTCGCACTGCGATACCGCCTTGGGGAGCCTTTGGTTGATGGTCAAATTCCCAGCGGGTCCGAAGCTCTGGGACGATTACGGCAGACCGTTCTTTCCAGCGATCCAGTACAAGCAGCCTCGACCACACGACGCCTAATTCAAATTGATGAAGAACGTCGTGAAATGCAACGTGGTGAGGGAATTAAACTCACTTTCGATCCGGCCCATGTTGTCGATGCCAAGTTGATTGACGATCCAGAAAAACTCACCGATTATCTGCTTAGCCGAATGATTGTCACCAAAGTTCGACCTGTGACCCGTGAAGCGGTCCGGAACGCTTGCCAACAGAGTAGTTCCGGAGAACGTGTCCAAATGGCCGTTAAACTCATTCTAGCTTCACCCGAATACCAAATGGAATAACCCCTGAAAAAACCTAACTCACACGAGAATCAACCTATGTTTCCTTGTTTATTTGATCGACGGCAATTGAGCCGATACCTTGGTCTCACAGCACTGAGCGCAACAGTACCCTCCTTCTTGCACCGCACTGGAATGATCCTTGCCAACGAAAAAATTCCGGCCTCTATGGAAGATCGCGTGTTGGTTGTCATCCAACTTGCTGGCGGGAATGACGGGCTGAATACCGTCGTTCCTTATGCCGATGACCGGTACTACAAACTTCGTCCCAAAATTAGCGTGCCCAAAGACAAGGTTCACAAACTGAACGACCAACTCGCTTTGCATACAGAAATGAGAGAACTCAAGAAGCTCTTTGATGATGGTTCACTGGCCGTGGTCACGAACGTGGGTTATCCCAACCCGAGCCGGTCCCACTTCAAAAGTATGGACGTTTGGGAAACCGCTAACAATCCCGAGAAAATTGGCAAGACCGGTTGGCTGGGCCGATATTTCGACAACGAATGTAAAGAGATCGATAGCCCCATGTTGGGGTTGCGGCTCGGGGAACAAGCTGCTTTAACCTTTGCTTCCGAACGCGCAGGGATTGCTACGTTTGCCAACCCTGCCTTGCTTCAGGATAACGCCCGCGGAGCTTTTGCGAAAGGATTAGACAAACTCAATGAAGTGCAAGAAACGGGAATTTCTGCACTCGATTACATTCAACGGACCGGAAACGTCACCCGCGAACTTTCTCGACGCATTCAGCAAGCGGTTACTCAAGTCAAATCCAATGTGGAATATCCCCCCTTTTCGTTGTGCCAATCATTGAAATTGGTCAGTCAAATGATCACCGCTCGCATCCCCACCCGAGTCTATTATGTGACCCTAGGCGGTTTCGATACCCACAGCGGACAAA
>CAZFDX010000912.1:0-8888 GCA_964518325.1 uncultured Alcaligenaceae bacterium
TTGCATATCTGATCACGTACGGTCTCGCAGGTTTCGAAATGTGTATAACTGACATCCGGCCCTCCTTCCAGTTGTCCTTCGAGAGATAAGGGCTATTCGTGAGATCTAAAGGCATGCCCTGCAGCAGGATGATGAGGATCAAACAAGTTGGGAGATACCGCAAAGCCTAATCGCCCGCGCACATCCCCGACCAAGCGGCCCGTAATCGAGCATTGATGGGTTGCCCCGCCAACAGCCACAAAACCGAGCCGATCAGCCCCCCTAATGTTTCCCCCACCACATCGTTAAGCGATGGAAACCTCTCTGCTGCCCACACCTGACCAAATTCAATCCCTGCCGAGAGAATCGCATAACTCGGCAACAGAAACCCCGCAACGAGAGGGGTTTTCCGATCCACCGCTAAAGCCCCCAAGGCCAGATAACCCAGCGGAATGAATAACATCACGTTGGCCACAAAATCCGATTTCGAGTCATAGGAAATCGGTTTGCTCATCGCCATGCGATAGATTTCGACACCTTCCGAAAAGGGAACTTCTCGAAACTGCCAAGGGACAAAACTGCCATAAAGAATGAACAGCAAGAAGGCGAACGTCGCCAAGGCATAAAAACGAGAGGTAAACGGGAGCCGTTCCACTACAATCACCACATCCCTAACAAAGGTTTCATCGCGGGACCAAATTCTTCCAGCCTATTGTACTTGATGAGGATACCATAATTCTGGAGAAAAATTGGTGCCCCTATTGAGAGTTCCCATGATGCATTGGCTCACCTCTTCTTTCTTGAAAATCCCTACCTTGCATTGGCTCACCTCTTGCATCGCTTGCCTCGCGACACCCGTTCTGCTCAGCGCCGAAGATTTAGGGAAAATCCGTTACGATTGGACCGTTGCACTGCTTTGGGGTGAATCGAGTCAATTGACCCCTCGTTTTCAAGAAGGCTTTTCTCGGGAGTTGCAGCAATCCCTTAAACTCTCTTTGGGCGAGTTGGCCAAAATCGAGGTTCTCGATCTTAAAAATGTTCCGGAATCTCTTCTTATCAAGGCCGTGCGAGAAAAGGGGCTTACGGCACTGGATGCCACCTTTTCGACGGCGGGGAATCGTAAATTTCATTTTGTTGAAATCACCTTCAAAGAGGGCAAGTATCGGGTCCGTTCACGACGTTGGGATGAAAGTATCGGCCTTGCCTCGGAAATCACACCAACCGAGAGTACTGCCGATCGAAAACTACTCAACAAACTCACACTCAACCAATTATTGAAGGAATTCGGTTGGATTGGTTCGATGGAATGGAATGGAGGTCTCGCCCAAGTGAGTCTTCAAGGGCAAGATTTGGCATCGCTTAAGGATTACATTCAGAAGGGCGATCTTTTCGAGGTTGTCAAATTACAAAAAATCACCCCTAAAGCTACGAAGGGGGAAAAATCGCCCCCCCCCCGAATTGTTCCTAGTAAAGTTGAGGGGATGTTGATCCAGATTACCAGCGAACCCGAGCGGGGCAAAATCTCGGCCAAGGTTCTCAACCGCTATCGCAACACCTTGGCTAAAGAATCCCCCACACTGAGTTATAAGCTAATCAAGGTACCGGCGGAACATACAGTTCTGAAGTTACGCTTAGTGGATCCGAACGGGCAACCGTTCCGAGCCGGTCAATTACGAGTTCGCGTGCGGGACGATCAATATCCCGATTTGACTCGTCCCGAAGATGAGATGATTGAAAGCGAACCAAGTTTGTTTACCTCGCGGACCAAACTGGATCGACTAGCCTATGTTTTGGTCACGACGGGAGATACCCCCTTGGCGCGCATTCCTGTCGAGGTTTCCGGTCAGGTCATTGTTCGTAAAGTCAGCCTTGATCCAAAAGTGGAATTGAAATCCCGTTGGGCCGAGGTCATGAACGATTTCCTTTCCCGCATCCGAACGGAACGCATCATCCAAAACAAAAGTTTTGAAGAACTCCAAGGGATTCAAACACGGGATCGGACCGAAGCATTAAACTACGCGGAAAAGGCCCTGAAATTACAACGGGTTCAATTAGACCTTCTCAAAAACGATTTAGATCGCCAGAAAAATCGTGCTCAAGAAGATGGGTTCACCGGTTCGTTTGACCCTTGCGAGACGGAACTTCGCGCCTTTGAAACCCGTATCAGTGACCTTGCGAAGCATACCGAAAAACTTCGGGAAGTGGTTCGTCTAGAAAACGATCCGGAAACCGTCGCCCGCCGAAAAAAGGTCGAATCGCTTTTGTTAGAGGCCAAACTTTTGGTTGAACAAGCGGAGATTCCGCAAGCGCTGACCAAATACACACAAGCCTTGAATGAGACTATGGAGAATGAACCGGTTCGCAAGGAGATTAGCAAAATCCTTGAGGACTTGAACAAGGATTGGAAAGAAAAAGATGCCACCCATGCGACCGCTCGGAAATTCATCTACGAGATTTGGCCCAAGCTCGAAACTCCACAGGAAATTGCCGAAAAGCTCACCGAGGCTCGGCGTTGTTTCCAAATCTGCCAGACAAATGCAGACAAATATGCGCTGCGGAAAATGTTTCTTTCGGGGGCAGTGGTGGCAGAGAAATTTGCCGAAGGGATAAAACCCCTCACGATGGCCTCGGCAGAAACCGAAGAGGAATTAGCCACACGAAAACGACTTCAAGAAGCGGGCGAATCGCTGCAAACTCTGCTGACCGATTTAGCAAAAGCCCTGAAATGATTCGGTGATCGATCAGCAATCTTATTATAACGAAACCAAAGGCTTACCAACTGAGCGAAAGCCCTGAAATGATTCGACCGCGTTGCGTTGACCTGTTACCATTTTTCCAAGGGGTTCCCTCGATCTTTGAGCGGAATCGAGACCCGTTGACCATTCTGAACATGGGAAGCGAACACGGCCGCAATCATTTCAATGGTTAGTGCGGCTTCCTTCTCATGACATAACGGAGTTTGATCCTTCTGCACTGCTTGAATCAAATCTCGTCCCGCTAATGTATGTTGGATCATGAGCTTTTCTAATCCTTCAATGGGTTCGGGTTTGCCAATCCCCCCTGAGGTGATTGGTATCCACGATCTGGCCTCGGGACTTGGTTGAAACGGGCTACCACGCAAAAGATGAGCAGCGGGTTCCTTATCGGCACGAACGTCGATGATGCCTTTATTGCCGATAATTTGAAGACCAAAACCCGCGCTCCCGATACCGGCACCTTTCACGCTATCGAAATAAACTGGAAAGCCTGCCTCCATCTCGAATTGTGCGTGAATTTCATCCCCCACAATCAAACCCACGCCCTCATCCCCTTTCTTCACATCGGCCGGTCGCGCCAGTTTCCCATTTTGGTAGATGTTTGCGGTACAGGTCAGGGGTTTCCCTGCGAAGTATGTGATCAAATTCAATAAGTGGGAACCGAGCACCCATAAATCAAGCCCCCCCCCTCGTTGATCTTCTTTCCCTCGTGCCCGAATTTCTAACACGCGACCGATCGTTTCTTCTTTGAGAAGCTGACGGAGAACCGGCAAAACGGGATGGTATCGATTGCGATGAGCCACCGCAATTTTGACCTTTTTCTTCTCGGCCCGAGCAATCACCTCATCGGCTTCTGCAGGGGTTCTCACAAATGGTTTCTCCACATAAATCCCCCGAACACCTGAATCGATACAGTCCAGAATCATATTCTGATGTTGATCGATATGTCGGGGGCATACGGCCACAAGCGTCGGTTTCACTTCTGCGAGCATCTTCTTGTAATCGAGATACCCCGTTTCGACCTTCAGACGTTGTTTGGCGGCTTCTAGCCCCTTCTCATTAGCATCGGCTACCGCAACGATTTTGGTTTCCGGTAGAGAAAGCCACATCGTATCGAGGCCATGACCATAATTGCCGGCCCCCGTATGACCGATCACCGCGACCGGTAAAGCGGCGGGAATCGTTTGACTACGGACCGTCGTAGCCGCAAGAGTCGAAACTAAGAAAGATCGGCGTGTGAGATTCATAAGGTCCCTCCGAAGAGAACGTGCCAGTACAGATTTTATTCTGCCCTTCCAGTGGATTAAAGGAACAAGTCAATTTCGCTCACAGATTTCCGATTTCTGGTTCTCCGCACAGATTTCCGAATTTCGATCAGGAGCATCATGGGGGGGATTCTCGAAGATGTGGGAAATAGCCCCATAGGTGAGCAGGAACATTCATTGAAACAAACAAGCGACACCACGCATGGCACCTTCATCGATCGAAATGATCGGGGCATGCTGATATTCTGGTAAGAGTTGTTGCATAATCTCGGCACCGCCACCGGTGAGAATTATTCGGGCTGGTTTTTCCGTCGGCCAATCCAATGCGGCGAACGCAGTGCGATGACCATCGCGCATGGCGCGCAAGAGTGCTTTGAGTAACCCCTCGCGGTGTGTGGATAAGGTCAGTTCTCGGAAAGCGGCCCTTCGTTGTTCGATCTCTAAACGATCTCCCCCTAAAAAGGGAGGATCGAGAATCACTTCGGTCTCATCTAAAAAGGGAATAGCTTCGGGCACGGTTCGCGAAAAGAATTCTTCTTTGGTCTGATCTCGAAAACATAAATCATGTAGCCAGCCCAGCGCACTTCCCCCTACGGGATTATGCACCACATACACATACCGCGAACCGACACCATGTAAACGAGTCAAGCGGCGTGCATCGGGAATGGGGCGATCGACCAAGCGAGCCAAAACCTGTGTTGTTCCTACAGAATGCAACAAGTCGGTGTCGGCCATCTTGGCAAAGAGCATACCACTGGAGGTATCGGCGGTACCTATTTTCACGGGTAATCCGTAAGGTAGCTTCCATAAATCGGCCAACTCGTTTCTTAATGTGCCAATGGTTTGATCGCCGCTGACCACAGGAGGAAGAGTTTTTCGATTCACTTGAAAAACCTCGCACCAACGTTCGGACCATTGTTGATGAGTAATCGTTCCAAAAAGCCCTGTGAAACTTGCATTAGCCCGATCGAAGTACCGTTCACCGGTCAGCATAAAAGCCAAGTAGCCATTGGCATGAAGGTAGTGAGCCACACGCGACTTCAAAGAAGGATCGGCTTCGATTTGTGCGAGATAACACAAGGCCGAGACCCCCCCCGGTAAGGGACGATTTCCACACTCTGCCAAAAATTCATCCCCATAATTTTGAAGGATGCGTCGAGCCTGTGGACGCGATCGCCGATCCAGATGCAACCAACACGGGCTGAGCGGACGATCCTGAGCATCGAGCAAAACGAGCGCGGGCATCAGGCAGGAAAGGCCCACCCCCGCGACCGTCACAGAGGGGGGGCATCGAGAGGTAGCTTGTTGGGCTGCCGTCCAAGCGGCCCGTTGCAACACATCGATTTCGATTTCGTAGGCATCGGGCACGGGGCTTTGTATCTCGTAGGGGACTTTACTAATCGGTGTGACATTCTCACCCGTTTGAACATCGAGAATGGCCGCCTTTACCGTCGAAGTGCCAATATCGATCGCCAAAATATGCATGTGACCTTTTGGGGTTGAATCAATCTTATGGGTGTTACATTCTTGGATTTAACTTATCGTCTCGACACGATTTCGACGAGAAATAGGCACTCACAATCGTTGTAATAAACCTTCAAGCACTTCGGCATCGGTCGGATAGGGGCTTTGCACCACCGGTCGTAAGGGGATGGGAACCTCATCCATGCGATAGGCCGTCCCCATACTATGCCATCCTGCCACTGCGGTTGTGAAATGCACCGTACTGGATAGGGTCGAAGACTGATGCGGAGCATCGAGAACAAGGACCGGAATTTTCGCCAGGGTCTCCCGTGCCTGCGCTGAAAATTCCTCGGCAGTCGCTGTTCCAACAAAAAGGCAACAATCCACCTCGCGACGTTCGAGCATTTCGGGAACATTAAATTCCACAGGATGATAGCGCGGGTATCCCAAAGCAAAATTCACAGAAAAAGGAAACCCCGTCTGCCAAGTTAAAACACTATCCGCCCCCGCCACATCGCCAAAGCGTCGCAATCGTCTGGCATAAAGACGTTTGTTGTTATTATTTTCGTTGACCAAACACAACAACGCTTCCACATCACGATGGGCATGAACCCCTTGAACAAGCCCACCGCCAAAGAAAATCACAATAAATCGATGTTCTTTGATGAGTGTGGCCAATCGCTGGGCTGCAGGAATGGAACAAGAGTAGCCTTTGAGAATGAGTCGCATTCCTTGCAGGATATTCCAATCGTCACCCGAGGGAATGATTTCGACATAATCGGCGATTTGGGTAGAAAGTGTGGCTTGCACATCAACGATACCAATTTTGGTTCGCGAGCGATCGATGTAACGTGAGACATGACGAGGATGCGTCCGCACAGGATCACAACCCCAATAAATGACCAAATCGGCCCGTTGTCGCACTTCCCCCAAAGTGCAGGTCGATTCACCGACCTCTTGAACAGCCCGTAAAGAAGGAGCATGCCCCGTGGCTGCTGTGGTATCGATAGTGGCACCTAATTTCTCAGCGAGTTGAATGGCGCTTCGTTGCCCAGCGGTGGTCGAACGCGAAAGGCCATAGATAACCGGTGCTTGACTTTTTTGAAGATAATGAGCAGCAACATCCAATGCTCGCGGCAGAGACACTTCTTGCTCACCGATCCGAGCAACGGGTGGCCGGTGATGTTGTAAGCGCTCGAACCACTCGCGAGCCAATTCGCAGCCTTGGGTTTCGACGGAGAAACCCATTCCAAGCGGGATCAAAGTGAGATCATCGCACACCGCGCCACAAGCAGTGCAGGGAAAATCACGAAGGGGAGAATTAAGAATCGGATACATCCTTATTTAAGATAGCCAAAAAGTGTCCGATTCCAAAGGGCATCCCCCCTGAGAGAAAAGATGCAAGCCATCTACCCAATTGTTATGATCCTATAGAAAGTCAAACCCTTCCAAAGCATGGATAAATCTTAGGGAGCATCTTACGAAGCATGCCGAGGAGTTAGTGACGAACAAGTATATTACTAGGAATAAGCAAGGATTAGGTTGCCGCGAAAAAATCGACTCTTTAGAGAACGACCGATTGATCTATTGTTAATCATTTTATTTCTTTTTATTTTTTCTAGATTCTTTTTCCACTACCAAGATTGTCATTCGTAAACTATTGACTGAGAATGATATGACGAATATGAAATATCTAAACTAATACAATTGGATTTTCAATCAATGAGATGCCCATACGCTGATTGTCTTCAGATTATCCCACCTACTAAGCCGATTCGTTTACAGGGTTGTCCCTCTTGTAAACGAACTATCAAAGTCTGTCGTCAAACAGCGAACGGTAAAACATGTTTGAGTATTAATCAGCCTTTAGCCCAATTCTGTCGAACGTGTGGTTCCAAGTTCCCCCCTCTCAGCGAAAATATCTTGATTGCCCCATCACAGGATAAATCGGCGTCGAATTCTACTGCTCCAACCATCGCACTTCCCTCTAATAAGTTCTCCTCACCGCGTCCACCACGCCTTTCGGAAATTGATATCGATGTCCAAAAATGGAATCCGGTTACCTGTCTTGACGATGAGACTTTAGAGCCAAACTCAACTGATTTCCCTATCGAAATGGGGCATTTTGGTGGAATGATATTGTTGGCCTACCCCGAGGGGCGTTTTTGTTTGGTCGAACCATTCCGAACCCCTCCCCAAATCCATAGGTATTTCAGTAAAAGTGCTAAAAATGGTCCTAAGGTACCGCGAATTACCACGAGTGGTCCTTGGGGAGTTTTATTCACAAAATATAGTCTCTTTGTTTTGAATTTATTGTCGATTCAACCTGACTCGCCAAAAACTTTGGATGACCCCGCGTACCTCAATTGGGAGTGTCCCCTAGGACAAAAGCTAGTTGGTACTCCGTTACTGTTTGAATGTCCGCGCCCCGATCTGAAAAAATTCGAGCGTAATGGTACAGGACAGAATCTTGGGAAACCCTATGATTCGGCTTTGGTATGGTTGACCATTAACGAACAGGCGCAACCCGTGCTATGGTGGGTCTATTTATCGCAATTCGATAATCTCCCGCCACATATAAAACATGAGGTTCTCCCATACTCCATGCCAGATGAACGTTTGGCATTGCTCAATCTGACAGTCAATAAACCCGAAAGTCACCCCCTGTTGATGGTAGTAGGCACTCAACAAGGAGTATTGGTTAGAATTGACCCTTGGGGGGGGGACAACCTCTACAATTCCTTTGGAAACCCCAAATCCCTCTGGGAATACGCCCTGCGGAACTAGGGGGATTGAGTGGAGTTTGTTTCCTTCCCAATAACATTCGGCAAAACTATCCGAACGAACGTCAGTCTGGTTCAGGAGATTCGATAGCTCTTGGTACTCTTGCCGTCGCTTCTCAGGAATCGAGAGCAAGGCAACTCAATCTGATTCGGATTTTTAAGAAAAAAGATCGTCTCGAGTCGAATGTGATTCCAATAGAAAAAGGAGGAACACCGATTTCGGTGGTACAGCAAAGTGGGGGCACTCGCATCCTCGCGATCGATGGAAACAATTTGATCACGGTTGACCAACTTCAGAATCGGGAGAGTATCACTCAAGAGTCTGAACTCAATTCTACCACTCGTGTTAACGTCTCAGGTTCATTGGTATTACTTTCGGGGGCGTCCGTTACGGGTCGATGGCATCTACTAGTAGATTTGGAAAAATCTCGGGTCCTTTCTCGGCGAGAAGAACAAAATCTGTTGCCACAACCCGTGCGGATTGGTGCTCATCTGTTCGGCTTAGAGCCTGTTATTGACTTTGGAGTCCCAAGTGTTTGATGGCAATCATAACAAAGGCAAGCCAATGCCAGCCGGCTAGCGTTTCGGCCAGTCGTTCGTAATCCCGCGTCAAGCGGCGAAATCGTCCAAGCCAGCCGAAA
>CAZFDX010000913.1:0-1963 GCA_964518325.1 uncultured Alcaligenaceae bacterium
TTGTTTGTTTGACGGCAGGTTGACTGGCCCGTCTTTCGTGGTCCCCTGCTTGAGCATCGGCGGTGGGGGTTACTGCTGCTTCGACCCCACCGAAACGCCCGCCAACAGGGAGTCGCCCCACGGGAACGCCTGCTGCGGGGGGGAGCTATACATTCACTGCCTATCAAGATATCGTTGTAGCGTTACGCAAGCAGGCCGCTTTCGATACGGCTTGGCTCATCATGCGGGATAATTGGTACGACAGTCGCTTGGGCAACAAAGATTGGAATGCCATCTTCAAGAAGTATCATGATGCTGCCGAGACCCTTGACTCGCAGGGGCTTACCACCGTCATTCAATTGATGTTGGGCGAGTTGAATGGTTCCCACTTAGGTTTCTTTTATGGTATCAGCAGCCTAGCTCAACGTAGGCCGGCCGGTAGTCCCGATGAACCGACCGACGGGCGCGGATGGCGTCCAGTCACTGCTCATTTAGGTGTCCGCTTTGACGATTTTTACAACGGTCCGGGCTGGAAGATTCGGGATGTGCTCCCCACAGGGCCAGCCGATCAGAAGAAATCGAAATTGTTCAAAGGCGATATTATTCTGGAAGTGGACGATGTGCCTGTCACCGCCGGCGTGGACCCCAGTCTCCTTCTCAATGGGCCACCGAATCGCGATGTGACCCTCAAGGTCAAAGGCACCGATGGTAAAGAACGAAGTGTGATTTTGCGGCCAATTACCTTCACGGCGGCCCGTCAACTTTTGTACAAAGGTTGGATCAATGATAATCGCGCCATGGTTGAAAAGCTCTCCAAGGGAACGCTGGGATATTTACACATCTCCGCCATGGATCAAACGAGCTTCAAAAAGTTTGAAGAAGATTTGTACGAAGCTGGTGCTGGTAAAGAGGGCTTAGTGATCGATGTGCGCGAAAATGGTGGTGGGTCAACTGCAGACCTTCTTTTAACGGCCTTGACCCAGCCTCGACATGCCTTTACGGTGCCCCGTGATGGTGGACAAGGCTATCCGCAGGATCGCACGGTTTTTGCAACATGGCATAAACCTATTATTGTGTTGTGCAACCAAAATAGTTTCTCGAATGCCGAGATTTTTAGCCACGCCATCAAGAATTTAGGACGAGGGAAATTGGTCGGAGTCCCCACAGCAGGAGGGGTTATTTCCACCGGTGCAACTACGGTCATGGATGTGGGGTTACTGCGTTTGCCCTTCCGAGGTTGGTACGACATCAAATCGGGCCAAGATATGGAACTAAACGGAGCGACCCCCGATGTGATTATTTGGAATGAACCAGGGGATTTAGCCAAGGGTAAAGATCGGCAGTTGGAAAAAGCAGTGGGGTTACTACTGACCGATGTGGAAAACGAAAAGGCTAAACCGAAGCTCACCCCGAAATATGCAACCGAACGTAAATAAAATTTGCCCAACCCGTGTCGATTGATGCCGACGCGGTGTCGCTTGTTACCTACATCATGTCGATTGATCCCCGACACCTTCAGAAATTCAACTCAACCATTCTTGCGCTGGTTTGATGATTCCTTCTTCGATCAGCAATTGACGATCCGAAACGGGGGTCCAATTGAATAAACTTTTTGCGAGTTCACTGTACATGGGGGAAAGTTGTGTCCGACTCAACCAATCCCGATAGCGGGGCAAACGTCGTCCCGGATGGCGAACCAAAACCTTGATGGCATATTTGAAAAGATCGGCCAAATAAAACGAAAGAATGCTCCTTGGTTTGGCATCGAGCTGAGTATGCAGAACCCGACTGAGTTCCTGTAGATACTCTTGTCCTGAGAGTAAAGGAGGCCCTACAAGATTAAACACTTTGTTGATCGTTTGAGGATTGCGAAGTGCCTTGACCATCGCATCCGCCACATCGTTGGCGAGAACAAACGGCATGGGATGAGTTGCTTTCCCCCAAGTCCGCACCACCGATTCGCCGACCCACATTCCCACCCCCC
>CAZFDX010000914.1:0-6195 GCA_964518325.1 uncultured Alcaligenaceae bacterium
TCCAACCGCACAAAACACAACATCACAACCACGTGCGCTGGGCTCGCTGATGTGCCGTAAAATTTTGATGAGTTGGCTGGGTCCACCTTCCCCATCGATAAACATCGTATTAGCCACACGGAGGAACCAGAGGACAACGCGATGTACAGCCCAACCGGCACACGCGACGAATCGGACCTTACGAGGCGAGGCCCGCCAAATCAAAAGCCAATCGATGTAGGTAACATGATTGCTCAGCAATAACACGGGGCCTTGCTGGGGGATATTTTCTAACCCCGATCGTTTCACCCGATACACCAATTTACTCAGCAGATAAAGCAACGGTGCCAAAAAGGTGCTGGGAAAGGGGATACACAATAGGGCATAGATCACCCCAAGAGCAACAACGGCCAAGAGGTCGAACCACTCGAAGCCAGGATCGCCACTGATAAAGGCAAAGAGAGGCATGTTTTACTCGCAACAGGTCGGGGGGGTAAGAATTAAGGATTAAGTTAGGCCTTTGCTTCAGGTATGGCCAAAGAATCCTTCTCGAAAGCCTTCTCAAAAGAGATTTTCGGGCCACATAAACCTTACTGGGGACGCATCCACCGTCTCGGCCATGGGGGCAACGGCCAGCATTTCTCGAAGGAGATTTTCGAGCCACACAAGCCTTATCCATGAGAATCGGCTTGAAAAGAGGGGTTACCCCCATGAATTCGCCTCTGAGGGCATAAAAATTCTCATTCTGATACAGGCTCGATTGACGTATCTGCTCATCTGGTTATGTCTTTTCTATAGTTGAGGTGGGGCCAATCGCTTTATTCCTCCGAGGGATACTCCGAATTGGTACAATCACTTGATTCATCTGAAGGATCGTTGGGATTGGTAGAATCGCATCATTCTCTTCAGGGGCTGTGTTTCCTTTGTGGGATTTACAATGTGGTGGCATTTCACGAACAAACAACTCGATTTGAACCCACCGGTGAAGGTGATGGGCATCGTGAACGTCACCCCCGATAGCTTTTCGGATGGGGGAAAGTATTCCTCGACCGAGCGGGCGATTGAACATGGGTTAAAACTGGTGGAACATGGGGCCGACCTACTCGATATTGGTGGGGAATCCTCCCGCCCCGGAGCGTTACCGGTTCCCTTAGAGGAAGAATTGCGGCGAGTGGTTCCTGTGGTAGAAGGCTTAGCGAAACGGACGACGGTGCCCATTTCGGTCGATACCACCAAGGCAGAAGTTGCCCGTCGGACCTTAGCGGTGGGCGCTCAGATTATTAACGATATTACGGCCTTGCGTGGCGATTCCCAAATGGCCTCGGTCGTGCGGGAAACCAAGGCAGGCATCATCCTCATGCACATGCAGGGTACGCCGCAAACCATGCAAATATCGCCGCATTATCGAAATGTGGTGACCGAGGTCAAAGGTTTCCTTGCAGAATCGGCACAATATGCAAAGGAGCAAGGAATTGCCCCAGAGCGAATCGTTTTGGACCCCGGCATCGGGTTTGGCAAAACCTTTGAGCATAATTTGGAATTGATCCGCAACCTGCCGGAGTTTGGCTCGTTGGGATACCCGATTTTGTTAGGGGTTTCCCGCAAAGGGATGATCGGTCAAATGACGGGGAAACCGACCGGAGAACGGTTGATCGGCTCGTTAACCGTTGCCATGGTCGCGGTTTATGAAGGGGGTTGCCACATTCTTCGGGTGCATGATGTGCCCGAGACAATTGAGGTTGTCAAGGTTCTTTCGTTTCTTCAAAAGAAAAAGTGACCCTAAATTCTATTCAGGTCATACAATTTAACCTTTCCCACTTCTTTTTATGATCCGAATTTTCGGAAAGAGTGGAGTTCTCGACAGGGGTGTATATAATTTCCCCCGAAGCGCGGGCCTTTTGTGGACCCATCAAGTGATCGGTCGGGCCTGCAATAAACCTCTAATTTTTTTACTGACACCCGAGAGAACCGGGTGCTAAGGAAAGTTCTTTCTCATGGTTAACCGTAACCTTCTCCACCAAATCGACATTGGTAACGATGTCGAAGAGCAAATCGAGGCCGATTGGAACGAAAATCTGGAAAAATGGATTGGCAGCTCGAGTGCGGTCGTCGATACCAACAAGATTGTGGAAGGTAAAGTCCGCGAAATTCGCGGCGAAGATGTCATCATCGACATTGGCTACAAATCGGAAGGGATTGTTAAGATCGACGAATGGAAAACAGAAGGGGAATTTCTGTCTCCTCCCCCGAAAGTGGGCGATGTGGTGCAAGTTTTGCTCGAAAGCGTCGAAGATGAAAATGGAATGGTCAGCATTAGCTACCAACGCGCCAAAAAACAAAAGGAATGGGAATCGGTCCTCGCCAAGCACAAAGAAGGGGATATCGTCACCGGTTTGGTGCTCAAGAAGATCAAAGGTGGTTTGCTGGTCAATATCGGGGTGAACGTATTCCTCCCCGCGAGCCAAGTCGATATTCGTCGGCCCAGCGATATTGGTGAATACCAAGGGAAAGAAATTCGCTGCATGATCCTGAAAATCGACGAATTACGGAAAAATATCGTCGTCAGTCGGCGGAAACTGCTCGAATGGGAACGCGATAACGTCAAGAAGAAATTGCTGGCGGAAATCGAACCCAAACAAATTCGCAAGGGGATCGTCAAGAACATTGCCGATTTCGGTGCCTTCGTCGATTTGGGCGGGATCGATGGCTTGCTTCACATTACCGATATGGCTTGGTATCGCGTGCAAGACCCCCGCGAAGTGGTCAAACTCGATCAGGAAATTGAAGTCTACATTCGGGATGTGGATCGGGAAAAAGAGAAAATCGCTTTATCGTTGAAACACAAGACCGAAAGTCCTTGGAAGAACATCGAAGCCAAATACCCCGTGGGAAGTCGCCACACTGGCGAAGTGGTCAACATCATGACCTATGGGGCGTTTGTGAAATTAGAACCAGGTATCGAGGGGTTAGTTCACATTTCCGAAATGTCTTGGACCCGTCGAGT
Organism: uncultured Alcaligenaceae bacterium; assembly: GCA_964518325.1. Classification (GTDB taxonomy): domain Bacteria; phylum Planctomycetota; class Planctomycetia; order Gemmatales; family Gemmataceae; genus SKW135. Next base: position 2,984 of record CAZFDX010000914.1, read on the forward strand.
CAACGATCCGAAAGAAGTGGTCAAACCTGGGGATATCGTTGAAGTTCAAGTGCTGAACATCAACCAAGAAAAACAAGAGATTTCCCTTGGGTTAAAACAATGCCAAATCAATCCATGGGATAAAGTGGCCGAGAAATACACCCCCGGAACCATCGTTTCGGGCGTGGTGCGTAACCTCACCAATTACGGGGCCTTTATCGAAATCGAAGATGGAATCGACGGTCTGCTCCATGTCTCCGACATGAGCTGGACCCGTAAGGTGACCCATCCGAATGAGATGGTCCAAAAAGGCCAAAAACTCACCTGCCAAGTCATCAGCGTGGATCAAGAGAAGAAGCGCGTGGCTTTAGGTCTGAAACAAATGGCCAGCGATCCTTGGGATTCCGATATCCCCAGCCAGTACAAACCGGGGCAGGTGGTGAAAGGGAAGGTGACCAAACTCACCAACTTCGGCGTTTTCGTTGAACTGCAACCAGGGCTGGAAGGTTTGCTCCACGTTTCGGAGTTATCCGAGGAAAAGGTGGAAAAACCGGAAGATGTTGTGAAATTAGGTGACGAGTTTGAAGTAAAAGTCTTGCGTGTGGACGCAAAAGAGAGGAAGATCGGGCTATCACGCAGAAACGTCCATGACGGGATTGTTCCTGAAGATGCCCAAATCATGGATTACCCCAGCGAAGAGGAAATTTTGGCTTCGATGGAAAATCGGGGCGAACTGCGTGGGGGAACGGGACAAAGCGGCCCGCTGATTAATCTTCCAACCGAAGAAGGGAATTGATCCTTCCAAGGTGATGGTTATGCGTTGCGCCCTATGACCGTATGAATCGTCGGGTTTTCCGACTTCAACTTTCCTAGAAATGAAAGTCAGTTGAAGAAGGAAAACCCGAATTTCTTATCGGTTATATCGGGTGTAAGCATTGTGCCCGTTGGAGTTGGTAAAAAATCGAAGCGGAGGCAAAACCCCTTCCTTCTTTTCGAGTCAACTTCATAGGTTGGTCGATACAGAGGTTCACGTCACCTGTATTGGTTTCCCCATCCATCAGGTGCCCTCTGGGAAAGGATTCTCACGTGGGTATTGCCCAGAATACAAAACCCATAACTGTGGTATCGTTTGCCCTGCCCTGTAGCGATTGGAATGCTGACTATGACTCGACCTCGACGGATGAAAGAAGACGTGGTTAAAACACCTCTGGAGAGCTATCTCCACGAAATCAATGAGACCCCGCTTCTCAATGCAGAAGAGGAAAAAGCCTTGGCTCGAAGGATTTCCCAAGGTGATACCGAAGCCCGTGATCAAATGGTCCGCGCGAACCTTCGACTCGTTGTCAACATAGCTCGCGGATACACAGGTAAGGGGTTAGCCCTTCAAGACCTTATCGAAGAAGGGAACCTAGGCCTGTTACGAGCGGTTGAAGGCTTTGACCCCAACATGAATACCCGCTTCAGTACCTATGCCAGTTACTGGATCAAACAATCGATTAAGCGGGCCTTGGTCAACACCGCCAAAACCATTCGTATTCCTGCCTATATGGTGGAGCTTTTGGCGAAATGGCGTCGCGCCAGCAATCAACTGCAAGATGAATTAGGCCGCCCCCCCTCCAATGAAGAGATCGCTCGGCTTTTGGGATTGCCTAAGAAGAAGCTCAACATCATCAAAAAAGCGATTCGGGTTTATAATTCGGCTCCGCAAGTCGAACAAACCGAAGCTGGTTGGTCCATCGACGAAATGCTTCAAGATGGACGGTCCAAAACACCCGATAACGAGATGGTCGATAACGATGATCTCAAACAGGTGATGATCCTGCTGGATAAGATGGACCCCCGTGAAGCAACGGTTTTAAGAATGCGATTTGGGCTGAACGATGAAGAGCCGAAAACCCTCAAGGAAATCGGCGAATCGTTAGGTCTCACTCGGGAACGGGTCCGGCAAATTGAAAGTGAAGCGCTGGCAAAACTTTCCGATCACCTGAACGCCGACTAAACCCCTTTGATTTATTTTCCGACAGATCGCCGATTCAACCCTTTTTTGTTTTATATTCAGAGTGAACGTCGGTGAAACCCCTTTGATTTATCCTCAGAGTGAACGTCGATGAAACCCCTTCTGATCTAATCCCGAACCTCTTGCCAAGGCGATTTTTTCGGTCCCCTTCCAGAGAGAAGCAACAATCGAATTTGTTTCGTCAACGTGAATTGTGAATCGAATCGATAAGGATGCAACGAAGGAATTTGTTTCGTCAACGTGATTTGTCAAAAGATCGTTTGATCTATTCGCGAGCCGAACCGGGCCAAGCAATGGTCATGCTCTCTTCGGTTTCGTCCGAGTTATCCTCGGTGGCGTATTGCATTAGGTAGGCATCTTCACAGGTATCTTCGTAATACCCGCGAAGGATTTGCAAAGCCCGAAAATCCATGGAGCGGAAGAATAACTGGGCGGGCAAATTCGTTTCTCGAATGGCCAAGGTGATTGTGGTGCGGCGATGACTGGAGAGTTTTCCAATCAGTTTATGAACCATCTGGGTTCCGACCCCGTTGCGTCGGGCTTTGGGGGTAACCGCGAAGTTCAAGACATGCAGCCGCGTGCGATGGAGTTCATACACCATGAACCCCAAGACCCGATCTTCCGCCTCGGCGACCATGCCAATGCAGTTGCGCTGACGGAGGCAGCGAAGGAAATCATCTTCGCTCCACGGTTGGCCGTAACTGTCTTTTTCGATTTGTAGGACTTCGGACATATCGCGGCGGATCATCCAGCGGATATGTACTTTCAGCCGGTCTTTGGCAATGACTTCCCTGCTCATTGATTCCGATACCTCCCCCTTTTTCGGAACAAGCAATCCTTGGCTAACAAGAGTCCTCCCCCTGTTTTGTTCCGAGTTGGTTCCGCCTTCGATGCATGAAGGCAAATCTTAACAATACCTACCGATACCCTCAAGAGGTTTTTTTCGTAGGTTGGGCAAAATAGTTTGACTTTTCGAGTTTTGTTGTTTGGTCTGGGCAATCTTTTTTAGTTACTGTAGAAAACTGTGCTTTCTTCCTTGGTCACAGGTTGTTTTAATTGATCACACGAGAGACTAACGCGGCATCGTAAATCACCGGCCACGGTTACTTTGGCTTTGCCCTTAATCACGATATCCGCATCCACTGCCAATTTCCCTGCGGGTTCAAAGAATATGCTTTGCTCAGAGATTTTGCGCGGGACCGCCTGTTTGAAATCG
>CAZFDX010000915.1:0-4006 GCA_964518325.1 uncultured Alcaligenaceae bacterium
CTACGGTCTCGACAGCGGGCCGAATGATGTTGGTGCCATCTACGGGATCGCCAAACCCGCTAAAAATGCCTGTAAAGCGCCGACCGTTTGGCAAAGTTACGACATCGAATTCACCGCCCCCGTCTTCAAGGATGGCAAAAAAGTGGAAGCGGGAACAATGACTGTTTACCATAACGGGGTCAAGATTCATGATAAGGTGAAATTGACCAGCGATAATACGACTGCCGGTCTCGGCGGCGATCCCAGCAAACCGGGGCCGATTCTGTTACAAGATCATGGTCATCCGGTTCAGTATCGAAATATCTGGGTCCTTCCTGTTTCTAAATAAACCCTCTTGACCAACTCAACTTGAAGAGGCCTCTGCAATTCAGCTCGAAGGGATTTTCCAACCCAACTCGAAGAGGCCTCTGCAATTCAGATCAAAGGGATTTGATTTTCCAACCCAACTCGAAGAGGCTTTCTCAACTTGGCTCGAAGGGGCTTTCTCAGTCTGCTTGAGGTTTTTTCCAACTTCACTTCAAGAGGATTTTCCGAGCGTATCAAGATTTGACAGCAACCTTTTCTCCCAACTTCTTCAACGCGGCTTTGAGTTTCGCTTCACACGGTTGGGAAAAGGCCCACGTTTGTTCGTAGCCTCCCTTGGCCGTGTAAGCGGGATCATCCGGAACATACCACACGGCACAATCTCCATAGGCAGCCACCGCAACAAATTCCGAAGGAAACTGGGACTGCAAATAGAGCTGGTATTCCACAAAAATTTCACTGGGGAGCTGGAATAAACGGGTCCGCCCTAAAGCCAGCACACTGGCCAAGAAGGGCTGCTGACCTTGCTTGAGACGTTCGTGATAAGCCAACAGCATTGCCGATTTAGCCCGCAAGGTACCGTTGAGCTTTTCGTCGGCAATCCGTTTCCGATGGGTTTCTTCACTAAATTCGGCATCCTCTCGACGAGAGAAAGGTAGCTCGATCGTAGCCCAAGACAATTCCGAAACGGGTGTTAACGCCGGTTTACTATCAATCGAGCGTTTGAGAGCGTCGTAAAGCCGATCGGCCAATTCCGCTCGACGTTCTGGTAGGCCATCGTTGTATTTGCCAAAGGCCACATCCGCGCCACAGCCGGTGAAGTAAATTTGTGGAACCTTGGTATCCTTTTCTAATTGGGTTCGCGCGAGGCCTGGCACATCGTAACTCGCGCGGCCATCCCCGTAGTAGCTCATGGGGTGCGAAGCGTAATAATGCAAATAGGCCACCGGTTTTTCGTGGCTCCACAGACTGACGGTTCGCACAAAGGGATCAATTTTTCCCTCGGGCATTTTGCGGGCTTCGGGATTATTCTTTGTGGAACTCATTCGGGAGAAAAGTCGGCCATCGGGCAGCAGAATCCGCCGTGACGATGCTAAACGATCGGCCACGGCCCACGAGGTTGCGTAGTGTGTCAACGGAACCAACTTCTCCGCTGCTGCCGCCACCGTTTTGGCAAGAATCCCTGCGGCCTTATCCAGATACTCGTCATTCGACATTCTGACGTTGGCTTTCACTTGATCGAGCAGATTTTGGGCATCCCGATCGAACATGGGCGCCGTGTGCTGATGCACAAATTGGATGGCCACATTCTCGGGCTTGGTACCGATTGCTTGGGCTACTTCCGTTTGCATCTTCGCATACGAACTGTTGCACACACCTAGCCAATCGATGGCCACGATCACATACTTTTCCTTCTTGTTGTTCTCTTGGAAAAGGACTCCTTTTGCCATCAAGGGATGCTCGAACTTGATAATCAGTTCAGGCACCCGACAAGAAGGGGTCTTCTCCGGTGGGGTCAATTCGACCTCAAAAGGAGCCACCGCCACAGCGGGTAGCTTCTGAGCGAAAAGATCGCCAGCGGCCAGACCAAACGCGAGACTACTTCCTAATACGGAGCGACGGGAGAGGAGAGGTTCCATAGTGTCATCGAGGGGGGGGTCAGGGATTATAAGGTAAGACAAAATTCTGACGAATTCGCCTACCCTCTATTTAATCCACATATTCCAAATGTCCATACTCACCGAGAAAAGCATCAGGCTAATAATCATGACAAGGCCGATAATGCTAGCGATCACCACCACCCGATTCGGCGGGGGAACGCCAAATATCTTTTCGTAAATCAAAAAGACCATATGCCCACCGTCAAGCACAGGGATTGGTAAGAAGTTGACCACGGCCAAGTTCACGTTAATCAGACCAATGAAGATCAAAAAGGCCCAAATATCCTCTCCGGCAATCTTGTACGAGACGTTGGCAATTGTCAAAGGACCACTGATGGTTTTGACCGAGATTTGTCGGAACAAGGTCGCGTACAACGTCTGGTAAATCATCACAATCATCCGCTTGGTCCGGTGAATCCCCAGCCCGAGAGCATCGAGAATCCCCTCGGCTTTGTGCAATCGGGTATCACTTTTGAAATGGAAACCCAGATCATGGGACGGCCAAACTCGGACGTTGCTTTGGATGCCATCGGCTGGCACAGCACTGCCCTTGATGGGCAGTTCAACCGTTTCGTTTTTCGATTTATCGAATCGTTTCACCGTAAAGGTATAATCTTTGATGGGTGTATCTTGAAGCAATGAATACAACAAGGTTCCGCGTGATTCCTCAAATTTTCGGGGGGGGCTTTCCTTGGGATTATCATTCAAATCGTAGTCGGTATAAACGACCGAAGTCAGAATATCATCCTTTTGAAAGCCTGCCTTTTCGGCAACGGAACCGGCATCCACATCATCCACAATCGCTTGAATAGAATAAGCGATACCCAAGCCACTAATCGGCATATAGGGATAGGTGGTCTCGCGATTTTGGGGCCATTTGGGATCGTACTCCAGTTGATATTTCACGACGGAAGGGGTCAACCCTCCTTGTCGCAGGACGCTCAAAATCACGGTACGATCGGTCGCTTCCCGCGCCCAATTATCGAGGTCAAAAGGTAAGCGGAACGGGTCCAAACGCTCTTCTTGGACCGAATCTTTCTCTTTGCCCAGTTGGGTGGTCCAACGCATTTTCTTGCCATCTTTCATGGTGACTTCTGCGGCCACAATTTGATCCCCACTATCGGGTTCCTCTTTTTTGGCAGTCTGAAGCCCAATCGGTTTACCCTCTTCAAGAGGCTTGGCCGATTCAGCTGAGGAACCTTTGCGGATCGACATGATTTTGCCCATCCGCAAATGCAAACCCGGAATGACCGAATGATACGCTGGTTTCAGGGTCATTTCTCGCGTACTGCCATCGGTGCTTTGCACGCGAACGGTCAGCGGTTGGCCCCGTAAAGCCCAAACGCGATCGAGAAACGCCACATAATCGAGTTTCCCACTTTGTGGGTCCCACGGGTCGGGCGGTAATTCGGTCACTTCGTTGTTTTTATTCGGGTCCGTACAAGCAATGATTCGATCGAGCGGTTGAAAACCTTTTCCATCCGTGGCCTTAGCTTCGGCTGCGGGGGAATTCGGACGGAACGGACGAATGGGGATATTTTTACCTTTCTTTTCCAAGGTCAGTTGATTGACGGGACCAATCCCCACGAGCGGATAAAGCATACCTTCATCGCGTTTGGGTACAATGTTCATTTCGCTCACGGTGCCATTCCGATCGATGTACTTGAACGGGATGGCCGTATCCTTGGCAGCGCTAATCACGCGGGGCTTAATATCATCGAAAGAGGGGTCTTTCACACCATCAATTTCGACAATGCGAATATCGCTGGGGAGGCCTGCTTCCCAAGCTGCCCCTCCGGGAGACGAGCCGCCCACGATCGCGGGCATTTCTTCGACCCCATGCGAATAGGCCACAATGAAACAGATCGAACCAAGAATTAGATTCATGATGACGCCGGCCGAGATGATTAACATCCGTTGCCAAACTGTCTTCTTGGTCAGCGAACGAGGATCGTCTTCGTCGTCGTCTTCGTTCTCTCCCTCATTTTCGCCGACCATATGGACAAACCCCCCCAAGGGAATCCAGCCGATCTTGTAAGTGG
>CAZFDX010000916.1:0-6275 GCA_964518325.1 uncultured Alcaligenaceae bacterium
GATTTAGCTTGATTTCCCGACAGGGCGCGAGGGAAGTATTCTCAACTTGGTCAGATCGTCCGGAATTTTATTATTCTGATTCTTCGCGTTCCGTTCTAGGGCCTCACTGATGAGATGCCGCCATTCCAAGGCCGATCGAGAAGCCAAGAATAGGTCCAACACCGATTTATTTGGGGAGGTATCCTTTTTCTTGGGGAATGTATTGCTGCCATATTCTTTTAATAATTGTCGGAATACTTCATTCGATTTCTCGGGTTGATCTTGATAGGCCAATATCACGCCACGACCCATGAGGCTCAGAATGTTGACTCGCTGTTTCCCATCCATACCAGGGGTAACGCCTTCCAGCGATTTTTTCTTTTCGAGGTTGGCTTTGTCGAACATTTTGGTGGCTTCGGCAAAGCGACGATCCTTCAAATAAATCTGCAACAACTCTTGAAGGTCCTCTACTGCAACATCGGCTCGCGTTTCCCGAGCGGAGATGCGTTCGAGGAGTTTGCGTTCCAGCAAGGCACTCGGGGCGGGGTCCACATCGGCCAAGGCGGCCTCGGCGAGATCAGCAGTGTTCGTGGAAACTACGGGGGCTTTCATTCGATGATAATAAGCCCCTCCGTAAGCTAATCCCATTGTTCCCAAAACGACGAAAGCCCACCAAACGAGTCGCCCCCAACGTCGGGTGCGAATGGGGACCGAGTCGGTGGGAAAATGACTGAGGGCGACCGAAGACCCCGTTGCCATCGTTAACATCGGGGAGGATGACGCCGAGGACGATGCCGCTGAAATGGGGAGATTGCTCGTCGTAAGCGAGGCCCCTTTGCCGGCACCAATCAGGTCGCGCAGCGAGGTGAGGTCTTTGAGAATTTCCCGAGCGGACTGGTAGCGATCCTCAGGACGTTTGGCCATCATTTTGTGGACGATTCGGCACAATTCCAAAGGCAAATCGGGACGGGCTTCTTGCAGGGGGGGGGGCTCGGCTTGAACATGTTGCAAGGCGACATCGAAAGGGGTCGCCCCTTGGAACGGCGGTTCCCCTTTCAACATGTGATAGCAACTCACGCCGAAGGAATAAATATCGGTGCGGGGATCAATGGGTTGCCCTCGCACTTGTTCCGGCGCCATGTACAACGGGGTTCCCATCGTCACCCCCGATTGGGTCAGATGAACCGTCGAGGTTTCATTGGAAAAACAACGGGATAAACCAAAGTCGGTGATTTTAACTTCACCTTTGCGAGAAATCAAAATGTTTTCGGGCTTAATGTCGCGATGGACGAATCCCAATTCCCCCGCCCGATCCAGCGCCGCAGCAATCTGGCGCATGATGAATAAGGCCAAGGGGAGATCGGGGATTCCCTTTTTGCTGAGATAGTCCTTAAGGTTGCGGCCATCCACATATTCCAAGGCCATGTAATGCAGCCCGTCGGCTTCACCAATGGCATAGACTTGTACGATGTTCGCATGAGTGATATTGGCAACAGCTTCGGCTTCGGCTTGGAATCGTTTCAGGGCGATGGTGTTGGCCGCGAGTTCGGGCTTGAGAATTTTGATCGCCACTTGACGTTTCAGGCTCGTTTGACGGGCCAAATAAACTTGCCCCATCCCCCCTTGACCAATGCGACGCAGGAGCTGGAAATCGCCGATGCTCCGACCCGAATAATCTGGGGTAGAAGATTCCGTCGATTCCGGCTGGTCTGCTTTACCGTCAATGGTTTGAGAATCGGCCATGTTGCTCAGTTGCTTTCCCGACAAAGAAGGTCACCTTTAGTATACTCTATTCTTGAGAATCTCATAGGGGAGTTTTTCGCCAAGAGGGTGTTCCTCAACCCCCAACGCGGTTCGCCAATGCCTGTTCCTTAAGCCCCAAGGTGATGCGCCCAAAGCGTGTTCCTCAACCCCCAACGCGGTTCGCCAAAAGAGTGTCACCAAGGACCAGTGGATATCATCGGGATGGTCGGGATGGTCTGGGGGGTCAAACCTCGGTAATCTCTTTGACAAAGTAAGGAGATTGCTTTAACTCCTCGGCGTTACCAGAGCGGACGAGGAATAACCTTCGCCCCGTGTGATTTTCGTCTTCAAGGTCTTGGTGACTTTTGGCAATCGCCCAGATGCCTTGGTTTTTCAGGCGGTTGCCCAAATAAATCCAGTCGTTCAAAGCTAATAATTCGGGTTCATGGAGAGGGTCAGGTTCAAGAACCCGTTGCGCTAATCGGGGGTGATCGCAAATCAGTCGGATACGAGACCGAGCTTCCTCATCGGCCGCAGACCATAAAGGAAAGTCGTTCTGCTCGGGGACGGGGTGTTGCCGTCGGAGAAGATTAAACAGATCATCGGCATCGGCCCCTAGTCGTGGATAACGAAATTCCAAGACCTCAAGGGAACTCGCTCGGGCGTGGGCAATCAGGGTATCCAATTCTTCGTCTAATTCCATATCTCCGACTAGGTGCAGCGATTCCAGATCGTTCAAGGCTTCAATCGTCAATAACGCTGGGATCAAGTTCGAGGCATGAGTTAAGACAATCCGCCGCAACGGGGTTTTGCCGAACAGCTGCACATCTTCAACTAGAAATTTCTCGGCCGGTGCTTGGACCCCTTCGATAAACCCCCTACGGAAAGTCCAAATTCCCCCCACCCCAAAAAGTTTATTGCGTAACCATCGTGCCGGTTCATGCAGGGCGGCCTTCATCGAATCACGCAAGGGGCGTTCCCATTCGTTGTGATATTTCTGGTAATGTTGCCGTTCCGTTTCGAGCAGTTTGGCCCAAAGCGGAACGGTCAGGCTTGCCGATTCTAATTCTAATTGCACTTTGATAAATTCCCCACGAGCAACCGTCTCGGGCGTGCCCACCTTGAGCAAATTCATAGCGTAGTTCAGCCGAGGGGCATCATCGTTGGGACGTGCTAATATCTCTTTGAGTAATTGTTCCTCGTTCTCCATCCAACTGATCCTCATTCCATCCATCACACCGGTTGCAAGTGTCTTTTCTTGATATATAAGGTCCCGAATCGTTAACGATTGTGAAAAAGTCAGGGGGTCCATTTTTTGGGAGTTCTCAAGCGGATTGTTCCCCCGACCTGCCAAGGGACCGAGATCATTTGATACGACACTCCAAGGGGTCGAAGCAGGGATAGAACGAGCAGGTCAGTAAGCGATTCTGTGAGCGATTCTGTGAGTGATTGCGTGAAGGCGATTGAATGGGCGATTGCGTCGCGGCAGAAGGGGCGTTGCCCGAATGATGGACGTTTTCGGGATCAATCATTCCCGTTGGGGAGCGCCCCTTCGTGAATCTGCTTAACTCCAGAGCCTAACTCAAGTGTTTCGTTCGTGTGGTTGGGCTGACGTTTTTCTACAACCACAGGGGAGAGGTTAATCTTTGATTTCGACGGGTTTGACCCCAGTGATTTTCAAATCGGAAATGGCCTTGGTTTTGAGGTCAACGATCCGAATGCGATGGGCATTGGTATCGGCCACATACATTTTGTCGCCCAAAATGCTCAGGCCGCAGGGTTCGTTAAAATTGGGGTTTTTCTCGTCACCTTTTTCAATGAAGGTGGTCACTTCTTTGGTTTTGGGATCGATCACACGCAACTTGCTGTTGTAGGTATCGGCCACATAAACTTTGCCATTGTGCCAAGCGACGCCAATGGCGTGTTGGAGTAAGGCTCGGGTTTCTTCATCGGGGTCGTCCCCTTTACCATCGCGATCCCCGAAGATGAATAGCCCTTTGCCGACGAGGGTATCCACACGACCTTGACCATCCATTGGCACCCGTCGGATGGCGCTGACTTCGCAATCGGCCACATAAAGATATTTCCCGTCGGTGGCCAAGCCGCTCGGCTGAGCAAAGTTGGCAATTTCGTGGGGACCATCTTTGATGTTTTCGCGACCGGTCCCTGCAAAAGGCTCGACTTCATTCTTGGTCAAGTCCAAGGTCCAAATTTGATGATGTCCTGCCATGGCAATAAAGATTCGGTTCTTCGGCTTATCCAGAAGTAAATCCCAAGGGCTATTCAGACCTCGTTTCAGGGCAGGTCCGCCAGTCCCGCGATCCGACCGATCTTGTTCGCCCGTCCCTGCAACCGTAGTCACTTGCTTTTTGGCCAAATCCAAGGCCCGAATGGTGTGATTTTTTCGATCGGCCACATAAAGAATCTCCCCATCGATCGTCATTCCTTGGGGGTCATCGAACTGGGCTTTATCGAAGTCTCCGTCTTTGTTGCCCGGAACACCGGTCCCCGCCACGGCCAGCGCTTGGCCTTCAAGGTCGGTAATCACAATGCGATGGTTCGTGCTATCGGCAATGCAAATGCGTTTGCCTTTTTCGTCCACAAAAACTTTACCCGGAAAGTATAAAGGGGATTCGGGTTTATCACGGAATTTCGCGGTGTCGAAGCGCAGGGGTTTTTCATCGAGGGTCTTTTTCTTTTTGTGTTCTGCAATAATTCGGCTGATGTACTGATCGAGCAATTCGTATTTTCCTTCCCCACTGGTTCGCCCGACGAGATTCCCCTCGGGATCGATGAGAACCAAAGTGGGCCAAGCATCGGCTTCGTACCGATCCCAAATTTTCTGGTCGGCATCGTTCACAATGGGATGCTTTAACCCGTAGCGCAGGGCTGCCTTGCGGATGCTCTCGGAGTTCTTTTCGTTATCGAACTTGGCCGAGTGAACACCAATCACCACCAGCTCATTCGGATATTTCTTCTCTAACTTTTCTAGGTCCGGAAAGATGTGAATGCAGTTGATGCAACACAATGTCCAGAAATCCAACAGCACGACCTTGCCTTTGAGGTCCTTCAAGGTGAGCGGCTTACCGGTGTTAATCCAAGCCACCCCGCCATCGAGATCGGGGGCTTTACCAAATGTTTTCAGAGGAGGGTCTTCTTTCATAATTTGTTTGGATTGGTCTTGTGCCACAAGGTTACGAATCGGTTGGAAGCTCAGGGCAACAAGGCCACAGAGAATCGCACTGAGACCGATGGAAAGGAGCAGCCACTTCATTCGTGGGGTAGGTTTAGGTGCAGGTTCAGTCATAGGTTATTCCTTAGAGCTTTTTTTTATTTTAGACGCAACCCCTTTGGGATTCATCATCGGATCAACAACCAAGGAAAAAATTGTTACCTCAGGAAAGAAACTCGGGTGGGGCTGGCCTTGGCTTGCTTTTGCCCGCCGCTGCTCGCCTGACGGTTTCGGTTCTCGAAATTCCTTGGGAAGTTGCTAGGATGGAGAACAACCCCTTTCTCCAAGGTGTTGACATGAGCGATTTGGTTCTAATTATTCTGGTCTTTTTATTAACCGGTGTCGGGTTTTTGCTGTTCAATCTGGGGTTAGGGCGATTGGTCCGTCCGCATAAGCCCGATGCCGAAAAAGGGACCATTTACGAATGTGGCGAACCGACGATTGGTCCGCCTTGGGTGCAATTCGATTTGCGGTTTTATGTCGTGGCGTTGTTGTTTGTCGTTTTCGATGTGGAAATGGCCTTTTTCTTCCCTTGGGCAACGGTTTTTGGAACGGCGAACCAACTTTCGCAACCGGATACCCCTGCGGAAACCCGTGCGATGCTCGAAAATTCCTTGGGGGTTCAAGGTATCTCACCGGAATCGGCACGGTTGTTTGCCCAGATTGCTTTTGTTGATCTGCTGATCTTCTTTCTGATCCTTTTGGTGGGGTTTGCCTACCTTTGGTCCCGAGGGGATTTGGAATGGGTGCGAGCCGCTAACGCTCAGGCCAACGATCGATCCGATCCATTTTCCCGATAGCCTCCCATTTTGAGATAGTTCTGACATCCGCGAGAATGATATTGTACTAATATCCATAAGAATGAAATAACTCTGACATCCGCGAGAATGAAACAACTCTGACATTCGTGAGGATGGGCTTCTTCTTCATGGATCGAAAGTGTGGGGGTCTCTTCCTTAAGAAGACAGGGGAGCGGGGGCGGAAAATGGGTCGATCCCGTGATCTTCACGGTGAGTAGTAAAGACTCGGATTATGCCAAACCCGCGATCTTCATGGTAGGAACGAGGGCTGCTTGGACTATGAAGGTCAGGGCTGCGAAAAATTGTGTTTATTGGGCGTCGGATCGGGAGTAGTTCCGACAGAAGTAAACTCCTCCCGGTGGCAGATTCAACGGGACCAACCGGAAAGCAACCTTCGAGAAGTAGCTTTTGTAGAGTTTATGGAAGACATACGGCATGTTGGTGAGCTGCCGCAATTCACCATGGGGTCCAAGCACTTTGGCTGACATGGCAACCAGTGCACTGCGAAGGTCTTTGGGGAA
>CAZFDX010000917.1:0-1533 GCA_964518325.1 uncultured Alcaligenaceae bacterium
ACGAAAATTGGAAGTCCAACGGCAAATGAACCTCATCAATCAAACGTCCGAGGCCAATGCACCGAAGAAACGAACCTTGGAAGAGATCGAAGCCGCTGCGGAAGGCAAGTCGGTCCCCTCGAACACGGTTGAAGTGAAAGCGATCAAATAATTCTCACGCAATCGCCCTCGGGTTTCCCACCACCCGTTCCGTGAGCCAATCACTTTTCCTCGATTCGTTCCTTCCTCGATCCATTCCTTTCTCGATCCGTTCCGATCCTCTGTGAAAATTCACTCGAACAAAGGCCCCGAGCCGCCCTCATCGGGGCCAACTTTATTTCGTCTCATCGAATTCATAAGATAAACCGCAACTTAAGAAAGGATTGTTGAACCTTATGGATCATTTTCAATACAAGAACCGTCAGTTATATTGCGAAGAAGTCCCCGTTGCTGAGTTGGCCGCAAAGTTTGGGACCCCGTTGTTTGTGTATTCGCAAGCCACCCTGTTGCATCACTTGAAGGAAATCCAAACTGCCTTCGCTGAAGCCAATCCCATCATCTGCTATTCGGTCAAAACCAATGGCAATATCCACCTTGGCCGATTAATGGCCGAGCATGGGGCCGGTTTCGATGTCACTTCGGGCGGGGAACTCTATCGGGCCTTAAAGGCCGGGGGGGACCCCAAGAAATTCGTTTTCGCCGGTGTCGGGAAAACCGATGACGAGATTCGTTACGCTCTGGAACAGGGCATCATGCTGTTCAACGTCGAGAGCGAAGCGGAATTGCACAATCTGGCAGATATTGCCCATTCGATGGGGAAGGTGGCCCCCGCTGCGTTGCGCGTCAATCCCGATTTACCACCCAAAACCCATGTGAAAACGGATACCTCTGTTAAGGGGGTGAAATTCGGCCTCGATATTGAAACGATTCTAGAAGTGGCCCAAGGGGTTATTAATCGGCCGGGCGTTTCGGTCGTGGGGTTGCACATGCACCTTGGTTCGCCGATCCTTTCGGCGGACCCTTATCGAATGGGGGCCGAGAAAGGGGTTAAACTGATCGAGGCCCTTCGTAAGCAGGGACACCCCATCAAATACCTGAACATGGGGGGGGCTTCGGAATCAATTATCGCAAAAAAGAAGCGCTGCCCGCAAAAGTTTTTGCCGAGGCCATTTTGCCTGCAATTCGTGCGACGGGCTGCCAACTGGTCCTCGAACCAGGGCGATTCATCGTTGGGAATGCCGGCATTTTGTTGGGACGAGTTCTGTACCTGAAAGAGTCGGGCGGAAAACATTACATCATTCAGGATGCTGCCATGAACGACCTGATCCGGCCGACCCTGTATGATTCCTTCCACCGTATCTGGCCCCTCAATCCTCCGGATGGGGTTCCCGCCCCCACGCAAGATTTTGAGGCAGAATTTCCAAATCCCTTGAATCAAAATTTCGTCGGCCCCGTTTGTTACTCTGGTGACTTCTTGGCTAAAGATCGTGCTTTGCTCCTCCTAAATCGGTGCGATTTGTTGCTTGTTTTAAGCGCGTGAGCCTATGGAAGGGC
>CAZFDX010000918.1:0-5696 GCA_964518325.1 uncultured Alcaligenaceae bacterium
TTTCCTCTCCCAAAAATTGCAGCTCTCCACTAGCTTAAGTCCACACCATTCCTCGTCTAAGTTTTACTTCAACTTGAGATCAAAGTATAACTCGTCAGCACACAGATCGCTAGCGGGGTCTACCAACTAGCTCGCGAGCCCGAGCGAATTACTTTTTGGCAGATTCTCGAAGCCATCGATAGTACCAGCAACTCGAATTCCACTGCCGAACGGGAGGAGGTTTTTGCCCCCACGCTTTTTTTGCAAGTGGCACAGAAAACATGGGAGCAAGCAAATTTGGTCCGTCGAGAAGCCCTAGAAAAAATCACCCTCCGCGACCTCATCGAACGGATCGGCGGAGCAGCGATCCCCAATTATCAAATTTAGGGCGAGTATGGAAATTGACTGAGCAACACGTTCAACGAATTTCTAGAGGGTGAAATGGCTGACAAAAATCGTGTCGAGGCGAGGTGACGGGGCTTTATTTTCCACCAAGGTCGTAGACAAAGAGAAGTTCATAGTCGCGTAGGATCAATTTGCCGTTGGCAATCACCGGATGCGCCCACACTTTACCTTGGTTGGGGCGAAGTTTACTGGTCTGGGGAATTTTGAGTTTGTCGATTTGTTCATAGCCCTTGTCGGTGGCTTTCACTCGGGCCAGTGTGCCGTCACTTTCCGAATAACAATAGAGCAAACCACTGGCGTAGCTCACCGAGCCTTTGCCCACGCCCTTATCTTTCCAAACGGCATCGTCGCCTCCTTTTTTCATATCGAAGCACACCCAGCCGCTGCTATCACTGTGACCGTAGATGAAATCGCCATCAAGGAGAACCCCACCATGATGATTGGCGACCACTTTGTTTTTGTCATACACGACGGTGGCTTTAGTACCCTCGCCATCTTTTTCGAGTTTAATGCATTCGCAACCAGCGCCATATCCTGCGGTGAAGAAGACATAATTATCTTTGGAAACAACCGGAGAAGGAATCACTGCCACGCGGCGGCCAATTCCGCCGGAAATTTTCCACAGGAGTTTCCCATCCTTGGCACGCACCCCAAGGGCCGAGTTCATGGTCTGTTGAACGTATTGCTTCACTCCACCAACGTCCGCAATCACGATCGAGGAATAGCCGGCCCCATCGTTGAATTCCTTGCATTCCCAAACGGTCTTGCCTGTTTTCTTGTCGAGAGCGACCATTCCCGTTTTGTTTCCGGGCGTGCAAACGACATTATCCCCATCGACTAGGACGGACTCGCTATAGCCCCAAGTGGGAATACTGCCGCCAAAATCTTTAACGAGATTCTTCGACCATTCGAGCTTCCCTTTATCCGCTGTCAAACAAACGAGATCACCCGTCGCCCCGAGAACATAGACTCGGTCTTTATCCACCGTAGGAGTGGAACGAGGTCCCCCCCCCCAACCATCGTTGTATTTACCGGAGGTGGTTTTTAATTCGGTTTGCCAAATCTTTTGTCCGGTTTTGAGGTTCAAACAAGTTACGAATTCTGTGGCATCTTGTTTGGCATTTGTTGCCCCGAGAATGAAAAGTTTATCGCCCACCACAGAAGGAGAGCCGTATCCGGTCCCGATCAATTTCGGATCGGTGATCGACCAAGCGAGTTTCGGTCCCTCGGCAGGCCATTTCGTGGCAGGCACCGTGTCCCCAGAACGACCATCACGGTTGGGGCCTCGCCATTGTGGCCAATCCATGGCCGTGGCCCACACGGTTTGAAGTAACAACATTGTGCTTAGCGCAAACCATCTCATTGAGAATTCTCACTAAAGATTGTCGAGAAATCATATTTCTTACTTTTGATATGATAGGACCTGAATAAAAAGGAATCATAGTCGATCCGAAAAAACTCACTTCTTAGCCTGCGGATCGTATTTTCAAGGGATTTTCTCACTGCAATGAATATAACAACCCCCTGAGAATGTCGCCCAACTTGATAAACAAGGTGAATAAATAGAATGGCTGATCTGATTGCTCCACACGGCGGGTTAACTGAACCCGTTGACCGCACCAAACCAGAGATCGTCAAGCAGGCAAAATCATTGACTTTGTCGGATGCAGACCTGTCGAGTTTGTATCGCTTTGGAGATGGGGGGCTTTCTCCCTTAACCGGTCCCATGACCCGAGCCGAATGGGATCAGGTCCTTGAAGAGGAAGTGATTGTTCACAATGGCAAGAAATATGCTTGGACCATCCCGATCGCCTTTCCCGCAGATGAAGCCACCGCCAAGAGTTTGAACACCGGCGAAACGATTAACCTGACGAATTCTAAAGGAGAGGTGGTCGGGGAATTGCTGGTCAAAGATGTCTACCCTTGGGACAAGAAGAAGTACTTGTCGAGCGTTTATTCAACAGATCGTACCGATCATCCGGGTGGGCATATGGTCCTCAAAGATGAGCGAACCTATCTCGTCGGAGGATCGGTCTATGCTCTTCCACAACCGAAACATCCCGAATATGGCGATGTCGTACTCACCCCGCGAGAAACCCGTGCCCTGTTCCGTGCGAAAGGTTGGCAACGAGTGGTTGCGTTCCAAACTCGTAACCCTTTGCATCGCGCTCATGAGTATGCTTTAGTCCTTGGGGCAGAACGTCTCACACGGGCCGGTTTTCTCACGGGGGCCGTGCTGAATCCCTTGATTGGTGAGACCAAAGGGGATGATGTGGATGCCGCCACGCGAATGCGGACCTATCGCCGTTTGATCGAGAATAAAGCGATCGGCCAAGGTGATAAAGATGAAGCCCTTTGGAAATCGGTCGGGCGTGATTTAACCGATAATTTGATCCTGCTAGGGCTGGACATCAAGATGTTCTATGCTGGTCCGAAAGAAGCCATTATGCATGCCATCTATCGCCAGAATTTTGGCTTTACCGATATTGTGATTGGCCGCAAACATGCCGATGCCCCCTATGACGACGGGAAAGATATTTGGGATGGCCTCGCTGCTCAACGCAAGTTTGACGAACTCAAAGGGGAATTACTCATTCAACCGGTGAAGGTCGGTTTTGCTGCCTTTTTTGAAGAGCTGGGTCGAGTTGGTTTGGTTGATGAATATGCCCCCAAAGGATACAAGCAAGTTTCGATCTCAGGGCGAGAACTTCGCGAACAACTTCGAGCCGGTAAACTCCCTGATCCAAGAATCATGCGACCCGAAACCGCCGAAGTTCTCATCGAACGCTATAAACAGAATTGATTCCTAGTTGGCCCCTTCAAAATTCATTCCGAGATCGTCCCTTCAAGATTGATTCGTAAATCTCTGTTCAAAATCGATGGTTAAAGCCTACCGACTCGAAATGGAGTTTCTAAGGGTTCATTCCCTTGAGCTTTAGTCCGGTTCGTTGACCTCTTTTTGCAACTCCTTGAGGCGATCTTTGAGTTTTTGAGTGATCTCGGCGTATTCGGGTTTGCCATACAGGTTGGTTGTTTCTTTGGGGTCTTTCTCAAGATTATAAAGTTCAAATTCCTCGGGAGATTGCTTGTAATAATGGATGAGTTTCCATGTTTCCGTGCGAATACCCCGATGCTTCTGTACACTATGCGGACCGGGATACTCGTAGTAGGAGTACAGCCAATCTTTTCGCCAATTTTTGGCTTCCCCTTTCAAAACCGGTAGAAAACTCCGACCATGCATTGGGGGAACTTCTTTCACTCCTGCTAACTCAAGGAGGGTCGGGGCAATATCGATATTCAAAATCATTTCTTTGGGGGTGGTACCGGCTTTCACCAATTTGGGGTAGCGCACCAACATGGGGACCCGAATCGATACTTCGTGCATAAATCGCTTGTCGAATGCTTGCCATTCTCCCGCAAAAAATCCATTGTCGGAGGTATACAGGATGGCCGTATTATCGAGTTGGTTCATCGCCTTGAGCGTGTCCAACACTTTGCCAACATTATCATCGACCCCTGTGATGGTTGAGTAATAATCTGTGATGAATTTTTCGTAAGTCGGCACATCATCAAAGGCACCAATTTTATTTTCGGCTTTGTAGAACGCCGAGGGCTTCGATTGACGATCGGCATCCCATAAATCGGGTTTGGGAATCTCCATCCCTTTGAATAAATCGGCATAGCGTGGGGGGCGTGCCCACGATCGGTGGGGCGACTTAAAGAAGAGGAATAAGCAGAACGGTTTATCTCGTTTTTTCTTCATCCACTCGATGGCCTTATCCGTGACCACATCATCCATCCAGCCGGTGTAAGGCATATCCTTGCCGTCGGTCCCCTCGGCAATCATCGGTTTGAGGTAGTTCCCCTGATCTTTGTAGCCGAAATAATAATCCCATTTCCGGTCACGAAACGAACTTGTTTGATGCGATTTCCCACAAAAGGCCACCTCATAACCTTCCTTCCGGAGAATGTCGGAAACAAAAGGGATACTGGCTGGAACATCGGGTCGCTTCGGAGCATTATCCTTCACTCCATGCGCATGGGAATAAAGCCCTGTCATCAAAGTGGCTCGACTGGGGGCACACAGCGAGTTCGTGACAAACATATTTTGGCAGATCGCACCTTCCTTACCAATGCGGTCGATGTTGGGAGTCTTGATGATTTTGTTTCCCGCACAGGACATGGCATCGGCCCGTTGATCGTCGGTCATCATCACAATCAGGTTCGGCCGATCGGCAGCAACCATCATCGCAGGAAACAGGAAAGGGAGTAGGAATGTCATCCATCGCATGAGAGGGTCTCCAAAAGGTGTAGCCTACTCTAGATAGTCGGATTGCAATCGAGAAGATGTGAACTTCCCAGAATGAGAAAAAATAAAAACGGAAGTGAGGAATCGGCACCCTTCCAACACGAGCAGAAATCGTTATGGGGGCGAATTCAATGGGATCGCTATACCTGTCGCGATGGATGATCGTGGTGGGTGGATGATCGTGATGTTGAACGTGATCTTGGTGGATGGATGATTGTGGTGGATGGATGATCGTGGTGGATGATCGTGAACCTGATCGATATGGTGATAGCCGTATCGTTGACTTGATGACGTTATATCCTGATCGTGATCGTGATCTGGATTGGTTTTCGTTTCCGTTTCGATTTTCGTTTTCGAGTGGCACTTTTGAAAGCGGACTGAGAATCAGCCGCCGAGTTCTTTCAATGCCTTAGGGAGATAATCGAGCAAATCACTGGCGATCATGGCGGTTTGACCTAATTCTGCAGCGGCGAGATCACCCGCTCGACCATGAACATACGTCGCAATTTGAGCAGCATCGAACGGATCGATCCCCTGCGCCATAAGCCCAGATAATAGACCTGCGAGAACATCCCCCGTTCCGCCGGTTGCCATTCCTGCGTTGCCTGTGGTGTTGCGGTAAAGGCGTTTCCCATCCGTCACAATGGTTTGATGCCCCTTGAGAACAACACAACAATTTCTTTCTCGGGCTGCTAACAAAGCTAATTCTTGCCGCGATGCTTGAACCTCTTCGGTCGTGCGCCCCGTGAGTTTGGCAAATTCTCCCGGATGGGGGGTAATCAAAGTGGGCATGATCCGCGAGAAAAGAATCGAT
Organism: uncultured Alcaligenaceae bacterium; assembly: GCA_964518325.1. GTDB lineage: Bacteria > Planctomycetota > Planctomycetia > Gemmatales > Gemmataceae > SKW135. Next base: position 5,508 of record CAZFDX010000918.1, read on the forward strand.
TTTGGTAATTCCGAAAGAGCATGCAAAGCATCAGCATCCAACATCATGGGGAGGTTAGCACATTCTATCAGCTCTTTGAGTAATTTCGTCCGCGTTTCGGAACGCCCCCATCCGGGACCAACTAATAGAACGTCCGCTTCATTGGCCAACGGCATAATCTCATTGAGACACGACAACGCCATACGGCCC
>CAZFDX010000919.1:0-1623 GCA_964518325.1 uncultured Alcaligenaceae bacterium
AATGGTCGGGTTTACGATCATCACTTCGTTGGTAGGAACCCGAGGTTTCTTCAACCCCTTGATGAGTTTTTGCGCCACAATGGCCTTGAGGTTATTCGCCAAGGCCTGACGAATCGCAGGGTGTTTTTCGGGAGGGAACAGGTCCAAAATACGGTTGATTGTGGTGGCGGCACTCGAAGCGTGAATGGTACCAAATACCAAGTGCCCCGTCTCGGCAGCATGCACAGCCGCCTCGAAGGTTTCAATATCCCGTAACTCACCCACGAGGATCACATCGGGGTCTTGTCGCACGGCATCTTTCAAAGCCTTGTGCCAGTCCTTACTATCCAAACCAATTTCCCGTTGGTTGATGTACGATTTTTTATCGGTGAAGGTAAACTCAATGGGGTCTTCGATTGTAAGAATGTGCAAAGGTTCCCGTTCGTTGACATAGTCGAGCATCGCAGCAATCGTGGTCGATTTCCCCGAACCGGTCACCCCTGCGAGAATCACCATCCCTTCCGAGAAGTGGCACAATTTCTCGATACTATCGGGAAGTCCCAAATCTTTGAAGCTGGGAATATGGTTGTTGACCCGTCGCGAAACCAAAGAAAGTCGGCCCCGTTGTTTGAACAGCGAAACCCGAAAACGGCATTCATCGTTACCAACCACCCAAGAGAAGTCCACGCCCCCTTCTTTTTCCAGAATCTCACGGTGGTGCGGTTTCAAGATGGGGTAAAAGTACCGCTCCATATCTTCTTGAGTCAGGGGTTTCATATCGGTTCGGCGAATGTCACCGCGCAGACGAACCATAGGGGGTTGCCCCACTTTGAGATGTAGGTCCGAAGCCTCGAGCTTCATGACCATGCGGAACAGTTTATTCACCTCGGGTTCTTTCGGTTTCGTGGTGATGGTGGGTTCCGCCTCTGCAGGAGTGGCATCGTCGATCACATCCTCATCACGGGGTTCCAAGTTTGTGGCCATGCGATTATCCTCTAAAAATGAAATGAATGAGAATAGGGATATTGTGACAGGTCATTCGCTGTTAGGGAAGTGCAAAAATGAGTCTCTCCGCGAGAAATCCCCCTCGCGATCGGGGCTTGATGTAAGACTGGTGAAGATGCCCCAATTCCCCTGAGGGGATGCGAAGGGAGTGGGGAACTTCTCTTCCCAAAAAGCCGAAGAAACATACACTATCGTTGTTTACAATTTGGGGTACAGGGTGGATGGAGAATATATCAGCGAAACCGGAATTTCCTTGGCTTACGGCCGTGCTTACCCTGATCCTGTTGGGATTATTCGCCGGCCTGAGCTATTGGCTTGTGCAACATTCTGAATATCGTACCCCCGTCTTGAAACAGGAACAAACCAGCCCATGACTGTACCCGATATTTTTATCTCTGTGATTTTGCTCGGCTCGGTTGCCTTATTTGGACTGGCTGCGGTTTTAGTCTTCTCGTGGGCCTTCCGGACGGGGCAACTCTCGAACTTCGAGCAAGCGGCCCAATCGATCTTCGATGCCGATGAACCGATTGGCCAACCGACCGATCGCTTCCCGACCGCAAACCAAGCCCTTGCGGACACCCCTCGAAAATAAGGAGAAATTGCGACGTGCAGGATTCGGCAACGATATCGACGGGAGAA
>CAZFDX010000920.1:0-6707 GCA_964518325.1 uncultured Alcaligenaceae bacterium
GTTCTCGTCCCGCCGGTGTGGCACGCCAAACCGACTTCTGGGCGCATGGTCTCGTACTAGGGATCGAATGGCGATTTTAATTAGGATTTTTTTGCCCCCCCCCCCCTCGTCTGTGATTCAAGCCATGCGATCGCCTGTTCCCGATTATGGATTTCTTGATCGAGCTGTTTTGCTCGGAGTTCCTCCAACCATTTTTTGAATAAAGGGCCTGGTTTGTAACCCATTTGAATCAAATCGTCACCGGTTAAAAGAACGGGCGGATTGAGTTGTTCGCGTGGGGTCTGTCGCAAGACGTGCAGTGCATATTCTGCGGGTTGACCGGTTAGCCCCTCATGCAAACTGAGTAATTCCGATATTCCTTCGTGAATCAGAATGGGATAAAGTTGACTCTTCTTTTGCTGTGCGGCATCGACTAGGGCTTGTTGATGGGTGACCAACCACGAAATCCGCGAAAGTTCATCGTTGGTCATTTTTAATCGTTGGCAAAAGGCTTGAATCTTTTTTTTATCGAAGTGCCGCAACAGAATAGCAAAGCCTAAAGGAACCGTAACTTCCCGATCGTTGGGCCAACAAAGGCGAGGCAAACGGCGAGCAATCTGAATGGTTTCTGGCCAAGTTTGCGGGTCGATCTCGGGAAATAAATAAGGAAGCAGGTGCGTATGTTGGATCAATTCCAATGCCATCGCCCGATTGGGATGCGTGAGCATTTTCCGGAGTTCCTCACAAATCCGCTCGGCACTAATCGCTTGAATTCCTGAGGCCATTTTTTGTATGGCCGCCAAGGTTTGTTCCTCTAGGGGAAAGCGAAATCGGGCGCTCATACGCACCGCCCGTAACATACGCAGGCGATCCTCAGAAAAGCGATCTTCCGCACGGCCAATAGCTCGAAGAATCCCCCGCGCTAGGTCCTGTTGTCCTCCCACATAATCGTAAATCGTTCCAGTGAGAGGATCGAGAAACATGCCGTTGATAGTGAAATCCCGACGGGTCGCATCTTCTTGTGGGCTAGAAAAGACCACCTGTGCAGGATGCCTGCCATCTAAATAAATGCCATCACTACGGAAGGTAGCCACTTGAACTTTGAGAAAATGCCCGTGTTCATCGCGGGGGCCAATCACTTCCACCACGCCAAAACTGGCTCCCACTTCAATCGTTCGGCGAAATAAGGCAGTCACTTGCTCAGGACGGGCCGAGGTCGCGACATCATAATCCTCCGGCTGCAGCCCCAAAATTTCATCTCGGACACATCCACCCGCAAAGTAGGCCACATGACCTGCCTTCACAAGTTTCGAGACCACGTCTGTAGCAAATTCTCGTTCTGTCATGCCGTTGACTTTTTCCCTGAATGACTCTGGACCAGATGTACGACTTCAGGGAACAAGGGCGAGGGGGAAAGTTACTTTTAATTTTTTATGAAAAAAATATCCCCAAGTGTCCTAAGAGAAACTTCAGAAGGTAATAGTTTTTGGAAAGGTATTAGGAAATGTTGTGGTAGGTCGGCAAGTTCTTTCGTACATTGTGGATACATCCTCAGTTAAATGATGAGAGAATATTCGCCATGGCCTGCTCTCGAAATTTTTCTAATTCCCTTCACGATGAATTCCAACGATTAGTTAATAGATGGATTACGGAATTCCCTACGGAAACGCAACAAGCCATTCTTGAGAAAGCAACAAAGTTTGGCGACCTCAAAGGGGATGACTGCAAACGGCTTCAATCGATTGCTGACGAGTGGTATTCCATTCCGGATTTACCCTCGGATCAGATTGCCCGTTTTTGTCTCCAAACTGAGAAAGAGCTTCTCGATTGGCGTTGGAATCAACTGAAATGTGCCTTGGCTCGGCAACGAAATATATCTTGTCTCAGCGATGAGGAAGCTCGACGATTGCTTGATGAATTCGCTGAGCAGACGTTTCGTGGAGATAATCAGCAGGTCGTGCGAGACGTAATCTCGAATGCCTTTGAGATTATTATGAATGCGATTCATAGATTCGATCAGACCCGAAATTTTAATCCTTGGGCCAAAAAGGTCTTGAGAAATAGTTTGTGGACTCGACTGCAACTATCCCAACGGAGAAGGGAAGTACCGTATGAGGATGAACGACACAAACACGCAAATGTTCTTCCCAGACAGAATCGAACCGAGTCTTCGGGAACGTCCAACTCGAATCGGGTTACCAACGCATTCAGTGAAATTTTAGAGGGGAATTTTTATCCGAGAACTCCACAGGAACCGGACCAATTTGCGGTCTTGATCATTCAGATTAGAATCCGAATGACAAATATGTTCCTTCGGCTGGCTCAAACCAAGGTGATTTTCTTGAATGCAATTGAGGAAGTGGAAAGGTTTTTAGATTGGCCTAGCTGGGTACGAATTCGACGGATTTTACCGAATTGGCCAACGCTCGGTGAAATATGGGATGCAATAAAAGGGGATTTGGATCCCATGAATGATCGCCGAACATTCATTCAATGCCTCTTGGAAAAATTCCCCGAAATCGAATGCACCGCAGACCAATGGGGTCAATGGCTCAAACGGGGTAAAGCGAAACTTTTGCAAGAAGGTGAATTTAGTACCCAGACACAGAAATTCTTGAATGCTATTTTTCCACAAAGGGATCGGTAGGCAACGCAGAATACACGGAACCAATGAACATTCGTCTTGCGATGGAGAAGAACACATGGAACCAATGAACATTCCTGTTCCCATAGAATCGGTGCCAATGGCTCGATTCTTTGCCGATCAAGCCTCCATTGTCAACCATATGAGCAATCATTTATTTGTTCACCCCGAAGCTCAAGCATGGGCAACGATCCTGCCACAATGGCACGATTTATTGGTGGATGCAACCCGTCGCCACAACGAACAGTCCCGCCTTTTGCAAACGAAAGGGATATCGCACTGTGAACTTTATTGGTTATGGGGGCAAGCGATTGGTCAAGAAATCCGTGAAGCCAACTTGTTACGCTGGATGGCCTGTCTTCATAACAACCTCTTTCTATTTTTTGGCACGCGGGCCATTTTGATTGTGATCGAACGATCTCGAAATGAGTGGATCATCCGAACCTCGTTTATTCCCGGACTCGGGACCCCCAGTGAGACCAAAGAAGCTCGCAGTCAATGCCAACCGCGACGGGACCATTTTCGTCCCACTTCAGCACGGCATCGCCGATATAGAAGGTACAACGAACTGCATTCAAAAGAGAATCAACAACGAATGGAAAGAGAACGGAACTGGTCGGAGGTAGAATGGTACTTCTTTCGTGTATTTCGACCAGCCATCCAATTTTTACGAAATGAACACAACACTCATCGCACGAGTGATGGAAGAACTTATATCAGTCCAAACAGAGATTATCGCCTACTTTTCCCCCGATTGCCCCGAGAGATTCGCCACAACGTCCAAATCACAACTTGGCGCGAATTTCGGTTGCGGGTCGGAAGAATGGGAGAAACCTTATGAAACAATATCGTCTCGTTCGCCCAGAACTGAAAGCGACCGCCTCTCAGGAATTACCTGTTTCGGATTTAATCGAGAGCTGGTTGGAAGAATTGAGTGATCTCGAACCGGAAATTGGTGAAGATGCCAGTAGCTTATTCCGATTTGTGGGCTTAGTCTGCAAGTTGGATCGGGCCGGTGTCAAAACTTTGCCAATCAAGGACACTCCCACGCCCAGAGGCTTTTTAGAAGCCTTGGCACCCGAAGAGTATCGCAAACTCATCGAGCTAGTCGACGGTTCTAGTTGGCGGGCCGAGGTGAGCGAGTTTGGGTACCTCGAACAATCCGATCAACTCGATCTCGATACCATCTATGAGTGGGGCAGCGACTTACTCGACGAGTTTGATGACATCCAATTGGTCGGCAGAATGGCCTTGCAAAAAATCGACCAGCCCGAGTTTCTCCATGAACTCGAACGTTGCAATCGTTGGCTTTTCTATTATGCCGATTCGTTTTTGTATCTTTCGAGTTATATTCAAATGCTCGCTGCCACGGTTGCCAAAGAATCTTGGGAGAATCCCTATGGACCTTGGCAGGGGACTTACAGTACGTTAGATTCGCTACTGGATTTGCTCGAAGAAAAGGAACTGCTCGAAGACGATTCGCATCCTCAGATCGAATTCGCACTTGAGAAAGAACCCCCGCACAAGATCGAAGTCGTGCCGAGTTCCACACAAGAGAAACGAATTCCTTCACTGGGTTCGGAATTGGCCTTGAGTTTCTCAGGCACGAAACAGTTACCATATTGCGGAAGCATAAGTTGGCTATCCCCTGATAAAAAATGTCAGGCAGAACTTCGGATTCCGCAAGTGGTTCCCGAATCGAAAGAGCTGTACCTCATTTTGAAACCCAAAGAGAAATACGTTGGAAAATGGGTCATCTTGGGTGGTTTGCGAGGTCAGGTCGATGCCAAAGGCCGCGTCAAATTTCACTGGGATGAAATCAGTGCGGTGGAAGAGAAGTTAGATTATCTACAAGTCGGAAGTGGCCCCTCTTGGATACGTCAACAATGAGCGAACATCCTCGGATACGAATCGATTCGGATTGGCTGGAACGGTGTCGATCTTGGCCTCAAGACGAGGAAGAGGCCAAGGATTATTGCTACGATTTGGCCCACAAGGCCAGTGATCTGGCAGGTTGGCTACTCACGAAGGAAACCTTAGAGCGTGCGGCTCAATACGCCGAGGAAATGTTGAACAACCCGCAAGAGGCAAATGATCGGTTGCGCCGCATACCCGTACCCGATCCCAAATGGGCACAAACTTGCGTGGTGGCCGTTCAGTCCGATCCTTCAAACTATCCGTTACTCAAACCGGCGTTTGCCATTCCTGTTCGTTGGGATTTGACCCCAAACGCCCAAGAGTTTTATGACGATTTGCCCAAACATCTTCAACGTCGTGCCCAAGCATTATTAAGAAATTTGGACGAGAATTCTAATCCCTTGTCCTCACAAAATCGAAAAGCCGGAAGCAAGGAATGGCGACTTCGATTAGGTCTCCGCGATTTCGAGAAATACTTTTTTGATTTCGAGATTTTTCAAGGGGACTCGGCCGATGCTTCCTTGATGGCTTCTTGGATTTTGGCAAAATCCAAGGGCAAGGGAAAAGTTACGGTTTGGGCTTCGGCTTGTTTTGATGGAGGATTTAAGCCAGTTGATAAGGTCGAGGAAAAAATTCAGTGTGCTCAATCTCACGGGGCCAAGACATTTTTCGTAGCAGCCACGCAAAATGTTACTAAACACATTGAGGGGGTCACCGTGGAAAAATTGAATAACGATTCGATCTATCCGATCCCTAGTTTGCGCCCCCTGCTCAGGGAAATCATCGTTCCTCCAGACGATTACGAAAAATACTCGAACGAAACCCCCAATGGTCGATCAGTCTTTTACGAGGATGCCACGGGATACCGCAAACTTCTGGAGAAAGAATTAGCCGATTCTGCAGAAAGTTCTCGTTTTTATAGCCAGAAGGTTCTTCCACATTTAGCTGAGGAAATTCGTGGAAATTTACAGAACGATCAGCAAAAACAATCGCTGCTTGGTTCTTTACCTGCGAACAACTATGCTCTCGTTACCATTTTTAGTGGAAGTCCCGAGTTGATTGAATTAGCGTTGAAGGTATTCGCACCGAAATTTTGCTTAATCCTGTATACCAAATCGAATGAAGCAAGGCTCAAGGAATACTTGGAAAAGCACCAAGATCAATTCCAGCAGACCCACATCGATAAACTCATCATTGAGGAAGAACAGGCAGAGGGGCAACTCCTGAAACTCCCCGAAGATGTCAAAGAGTGGGTGAATAAGCATGCCAAATGTCGCATGATTGTGGATTTAACCCCTGGTACTAAGTTAATGACCTTGACCCTGAAACAAGAATTGGTCGATCAGACGGGCTGTTGTGGGATTTATTGGGATAAAAAGCAGGAGGGCCCCATCATTCGGCACGGCACCGAAAAATTGCTGGTCATTCCCAGCGTGGCCCAACAAAAATAACGGCGGTTATTGCATTCCCCAACAACAATCAGAATAACTTCTCTCACACTCCCGAAAAAACAACGAGGATCAACACTTCGCATTATCAACTAACAACCAGAATATAAGGCCTTGCATTTTCAAATAAAATTGAGAATCATAGCTTTCCCATCCTCAACAGAGTTAGGAATGTTTGAAGTCACGTTATGGGTATCGTTCCGGAGAATCCAATTCAACGAGTTGTGTTCACAAAGTTTTTTGGGGCAGTGATTGGCTGTCAAGAATTTTTGGGGGCTGCCATGAGCTTTTCTTCTTCCAAATGAGGTTTAATCACCTTCACATACGCTAAACCGAATCCCCCTAAGAAGAGCCCTGCCAGCAGTGCTAAAGCGATTTTGCCTTTAGTGTCCCACATGGTGAACAGAATCAGGGTAATTTGCGTGGCTAAACCTAAACCCACGATTCCCCCTGTTGCCAAAATGGTCAAGGCAAAGTAGGGACCAATTCCTTCGAGACGTGCTAACCACCAACACATAATATCAATCGTTTGAGCAATGACGACCAACGGGGAAACCGTGCAACGAATAAACGCAGGTAACGGGGTAAACGCAAACAGGAAACCAATACTTCCCCACAGGATGGCAAAGGTCAACAAGTGAGCATGAGTTGATTGGGTCAACGATTCCACCGAGGCTTGTTTCTTTTTAGCTTCGGCCCGCTTATTAACGGGTTTGGGT
>CAZFDX010000921.1:0-1524 GCA_964518325.1 uncultured Alcaligenaceae bacterium
TCTTTATTGTCGGTTCCTATTTTTTATTCCGTTGGATGGAGAAAACAAATCGAGTTGGCATTGAAGGTCTGATGCGAAAATGGTGTGATACTTAATCTAATTTCTTTTCTTTCTCTCTGCCAAAATTTTTGTTATCTCTTCTAATGATTTTGTATTCCAAACGTTAGCAGGTTCTAGCCAACCCCGACGGGCTACATGAATCCCATAATCGATATACGATAATTCTTCGGGAGAATGAGCATCAGGATTAATCACGATGGGGATACCTAGTTCCTTGGCCTTTTTGGCATATTGCCAATCTAAATCCAAACGATAGGGATTTGCGTTGATCTCAATCCATTTATGATTCTGAGCTGCCACCCGAAGCACTTCGTCCAAATCCACCTTATAAGCATCGCGGCGGAGCAATAATCGCCCTGTGGGGTGACCTAACATAGTTGTGGCTGGGTGTTGTAATGCTTTACAAATTCGAGCCGTCATTTCCTGAGATGACATATTAAAATGAGTGTGAACACTGGCAACCACATAATCGAAATTCTTGAGAAATTCAGATTCGTAATCGAGCGAGCCATCTTCCAGAATATCACATTCGATACCTTTCAAAATTTGGATTCCTTTGAGCTTCTGATTCACACGATCAATTTCTGCGATCTGTTTCAATGCCGTCTCGGGGGTCATTCCTCGTGCGATTTTCAATGATTGCGAATGATCGCCAACACCAAAATACTCTAAACCAATTTTTTTACAAGCAAGGGCCATTTCTTCTAAAGAGGCCGACCCGTCACTATAAGTTGTGTGATTATGGAATACTCCGCGTAGGTGATGCCGTTCTACTAATCGAGGGAGATTTTTTGTCAAAGCGGATTCGATTTCACCGGTATCTTCCCTTAATTCGGGTGGAATATATTCCATATCCAATGCCTTGAAAATATCATGTTCTGTTTGACAGGGAATCAATCCCGTTGCGGTTGCTAATCCATATTCAGAAAGGGACCAGTCCCGCGATTGAGCCAATGAACGCATCCGGATATTGTGTTCTTTCGAACCAGTAAAATGATGCAGTGCAAAGGGAAAGACATCATCTGTCACAATTCTTAAATCGGCAGGTAGGGTAATGGTTTTTGAACCGAATTTGAGTGCTGCCACCACTGACGATTTTGTTTCGCCGTGACCCGTTACGCGAACCACTTCTGGGAGATTGACAAAGGCATCCATGATTGGTCTGGGGTTATCAGAACTAATCAGAATATCAATATCTTTGGATGTTTCTTTGCGACGTCTCAATGAACCGCATAACTCAGCACGGATCACATTTGGTAATTTTTTCAATCGTTCTAATAGGATTAATCCTAATGGTAACGCTTCATCGATGCGAACTCGTTGACCGGTCACATTCAAAAATGCAATCCCTTCCAGAATTTTTTGTTGTGATTTTTCACCGAAGCCTTTCAGCTCTGCTACCTTTCCTTGTTCACATGCTTTTTTTAATTCCAATAATGTTGTAATCCCTAATTGGGTATGTAA
>CAZFDX010000922.1:0-1684 GCA_964518325.1 uncultured Alcaligenaceae bacterium
CTGTGTGAGATGACGTACATCGGGTAGTTCGTCAGCAGCGTAGGATGTGTATAAGAGGCAGCCCCTCTAGGCTATGAAGAATCATTCGAGAAATAACCACCACGGTTATAAAGTGCAGGATAACGAAATACCTCTTGAGACAATGAACCACCCAACCTAGCGAGGGAGTTTGAAACCATTATCAATTTCTCAACCTCCGTTTCGTCTCTCGAATCGATCTGCGGTTGAGCATTATTTCTTGATGCTGTTTCTCGGTCTATCTTGGGCCGTGGCCTTGGGTATCACTCTGGGTGCGGGGTATTTGCTTTGGGTCTGGGTGTGGGAATGGGCCGAGACAGGCAACGGTTGGGCAGCGTTGCAAGCCAGTTTAGGCTTAATTTCGTTTGGCTATGCCCTGCGTTGGGTTGTTTTACTTTACCTCTATGTGTTGGAATCGCACGATCGATATTTTTCTCCCCCCCCCCAGCCAAGCGTTTGGCCCACTCTATCGATTATCCTACCGTTTTACAATGAAAAGGAACTGATTGCCCAAGCCATGCAATCGACCTTGGATTTAGATTATCCCCATTATGAGGTGATTGCCGTCAGCGATGGTTCCACCGACGGGAGCTACGAGATCGCGAAAACATTTGAAGGGGATTACTCGTTCGGGCCGGTCCGTGTGTATGCAAAATCGAATGGGGGAAAAGTTTCGGCCCTGAATTATGCCTTTCAAAAGACATCGGGAGAATGGATCATTTCGATCGACGGAGATGGAAAAATCGATCCCGATGCTGCCAAACAACTCATTCGCCGTGCCCTTTCCTGTGAAGGGGTCGATGCGGTTGCGGGCTATACTCGTGTTTGGAATCGGATCAATTTATTAACTCGATGTCAAGCGGCGGAATTTATCATTTGGAACGGGGTCGTTCGTGGGCCACAAAGTCGGCATGGGTGTGTTTTGTGTATTCCCGGCCCGTTGGGACTTTTTCGACGAAGTGCCCTATTACGAATCGAACAATGGTTTGGGATTCGCCCCGATGCCACCGATCAGAAGCCCAATGGTCCTTTTGAACCAGATACTTTCGCCGAGGATTTTGATCTTTCGCTGGCCTTGCTCATGACGGGTAGCAAAATCCTTTACGAACCTCGTGCGGGAAGCGATACCGATGCCATGCCCACTATGCTCACGCTCATTAACCAGCGTTATCGTTGGGGCCGAGGTTCGTTGCAAGTGATCCGCAAGTTGCTCCGTCGCGGCTTTTCACGCCCTGAATGGCAACGGGCCAACGTCTGGGCTTGGCTTTTCGGCTCTTACTTATACGATTTCGCCGTGTTTACTTTCGCCCTATTTGCGCAATTGGTCGTGGTCTTTATTGCCTTCTCAGGCCACGAAAGCCTTGATCTGTTTCTCGCTTGTTTGATCGCCCAAACTTTACTGCGGCTGTTTGTGAGTACCGCTGCCATCATCGAACATAAAGAATCTTGGCGACTCCTGTGGTATGTGTTATTCATCGATGTTTATGGCCTTATCTTAGCCGGTGCCTTTCTGATTGCTTTGTTTGATGAAATTCGGGGTGGAAGAATGCGTTGGTAATGCCTTAGGAAAACCCTTGGGATGTGATTGAAAGAAAAAATTATCATGATTTTTCGGAGGGGGGGGGGAATGAATTGGAGGGATGAAAATAGGAGGAGAGAATCATGA
>CAZFDX010000923.1:0-2017 GCA_964518325.1 uncultured Alcaligenaceae bacterium
CGATGGCTTGAAGATTCCTTCTTTCTCGTTGATAGGCAATCAGGGACGCTCGATAATTGTTGCGTTACGACCGACGAACCAGCGGTAGCTCAGCATTGATAATCAGTTGATGCCGGCCGCTACTCCCCACGATATTCAGCGGTTCATTCAACGCAGTGGGGGAAGAAGCATTATAAGCATATTTCACATCCAAAATCCCCAACAGGGCATTGGCTTGCACGGCAATTTGACGCCACGCATCCACCAATTCCGCACGGGCATTTTTCAGGTCCAACCGATCGGACAGGGCCACTTGGGATGCCACCGCAATCGCTGTATCGAGGTCTTCCTTAATCATATCGCGGCCTTCCACAATCACTTCCGGAAGAGGTGGCCACGATTCTCGGGCAATTTTGACTCGTTCTTTACGGGCCTCGCTGAGTACCGAAGCCAAAGTATTCACCACATCATCAAACCGCGAAGCCACCTCTCGTTCCGTGAGATTTTTCGCAGTCGCTGCCGCTTCGTAACGGCGTAGGTTCAACTCAAGCAAGCCAAGGTTGTATTCCCGAGGGAGCAAGTCGAGTTTCTGTTGCTCTTCTTTGGAAAGGGTTCCCCCTTCGACTTCGACTTTGGCTTGTTTGATCTGTAATTCTCGCAGTGCCGTCCGGAGGTTCGACACTTCAAATTTCAAATCCTCATCCGAAAGTTTCTGCCAGCGTTCCCAGCGTTGCTGAATCGTCTTCTGAAATTCACGGGTTTTCTTTACCAATTCGGAATTATAAAGGGTGTTCGTGATTTTCTCACGGGCGGGAATCACCAATGGAGCATTAATCATAAGCCCCCCCCCGAATAGGAGGATTTGATTCCGACCAAATTCGTAGACTTGTTCTATATCTCGTTTGGCTTTAGAAAATTCGTTGCGAGTTTGATCTAAACCTTCCATGGCCCGCCGAACTGGAAGAATCGGGCTGTCGTCCAATTCCAGCGGTAACGAGGTAGGCACACCGAGTTGCAGTTTCAGGTTATCCACGCCGTTTTGTAAATCCTGTTGGCGTTGCAGCAAAGTCGCTTGGCCACGCAGCAATTGTTGTTCGACTTGGCCGACCTGCAATTCCGAAACGTCGCCTCGCCCCTGATATTCTCGGAACAATTCTAAGTATTCGTACAAAGTTTTGATGTTCTCTCGTTCGTTTCGTTCTTGGGCAGCCGATAACAAGGTCGGGAGATACCCCTGCGACGGGGCCAAAGGGGTAGTTTGTATGCCAAAACGATTCCCCAAGCCCGAATAGCCATAGGGTCCATTGCCATAGTCTTCGCCCCCCGCGATGGCTACATAATGCACCTTTCGATAACGGGCATAAGAACGAATACCGTAAACCAAAGTTCGTTCTGCTTGGGTTAAAGGCTCAAGGGTGACGCCCAGCCCCCCCCCTGCAAGAGAGGTTGCGTCACTTCCACTGCCAGATTCGAGACTCCCACACTGGGGCGCCCACTCGAAAGATCAATCACGAGCCGATTCGCCAACCGAGCCAACACAGTGGCCCCAGTTAAAAAGGTCCATTCGCCCCGAGCCGCCGAGTTAACTTGCCACGAATTCCCCACCGGCAAAGTAGTTTGCACCGAGCCAGCCCATTGCCGAGCCGCCTCCGAGGACGCAAAGAATTGCGGAATAAACGCAAAGCGTTGCAGGCTCACTGGAAGAGCCGACAAAAAGAGGTCCTCCCGACGATTTTGATATTCCCGACTGTTGAACAAACTCAGCTCAACCGATTGTTCCAGAGTGATCCGATACGGCCGCGCCGTCGAGGTCAACACTCTTTCAAATTCGGTAGTCGGTTCCTTTTTGGGGGGGGGGAGTTCCCCTTGGCGATTCATGGCATCCCAACCGGCAATCAATGCGAGGTAACCCGTTCCGTCGTTGTAGTCATCTTTTCGACGGCGAAACGGTTGCGAGTCGGGCGTGAGAGCTTGGGTTGCAGGATCATCCGGTGGCCGACGTGGAGGATCGGGGTCTTCAAAATCTGCAAAGCGAGCA
>CAZFDX010000924.1:0-2370 GCA_964518325.1 uncultured Alcaligenaceae bacterium
CCCGACATCGAATACCCTGCTCATCCGGAGGAACGATTGGCCGAATCGCAAATCCACTTCGATTACATCACTCTCCTCGTCGATAACCTCCGGCTTCTGTACCGCGATCGAGAACACGAAGTCGGCATTTTCGCTGATCTCGCTTGGTATCCCGTTGCAGGCGATAGTCGAATTTGGATGGCTCCCGATGTCATGGTTTGCTTTGGGGTCCCTCAATATCGCCCCGAAGGTCGAGAATCTTACGTTCAACACCGAGAGAATGGCGTGATTCCCAGCGTCGTGTTTGAAATTCATTCCAACTCGAACACCAAAAAGGAGATCGCAGAGAAACGAGATTGGTACGAAAAATACGGCGTGCAAGAGTTCTACTGGTTGTTCACCGACCCCGCCGAAGTACGAGTTTTTCTGCGAGAGGATGATGAACTCAAAGAACAGATCGTCGGGACAAATTGGACCTCTGAAATTTTGGGAATACGATTCGATTGGTCGGGTGAACGACTAGAGATTTATGGACCGAATGGCGAATTGATGCGCCCCACACGGGAGTATTTAGCGATTCAAGCAGAAAGGTTGGCACAACAACAAAAGCAATTGCAGCAAGAAAAAAATCGAGCTGACCGAGAACGTTTACGAGCCGAAGCCGAAGCGAAAGCCAAAATCGAAGCGGAACAACGCGCCCAACAAGAAGCCGAAGCTAAAATCGCTGCCGAACGCAAGGCCGAGGCCGAAGCCAAAGCGAAACTCGAAGCGGAACAACGTGCCCAACAAGAAACCGAAGCTAAAATCGCTGCTGAACGCAAGGCCGAAAAACTGGCGGAACTTCTTCGACAAATGGGCATCGATCCCGATCAATTGCCCCAGAATTAAAACAAAGCGGGCTATCTCCCATTCATTCTGTTATGGCTTCCAAATAGAACGAATAAATAAACGTGAGACAAATGGAAAATGCTAAATCCCTAGTCGAAGTGAGAGATGAGACAACAAGATTACGCACCAAATAATCGGGGTATAATGAACGGAAACCTGAGGGAGACTGCACGATGAGGAACATCGATCTCACCGAATTACCCGACATCGAATACCCTGCTCATCCGGAGGAACGATTGGCCGAATCGCAAATCCACTTCGATTACATTACTCTCCTCGTCGATAACCTCCGGCTTCTCTTCCGCGATCGTGAACCTGAGGTCGGCATCTTTGCCGATCTCGCTTGGTATCCTGTGGCAGGTGATAGTCGTATTTGGATGGCACCCGATGTCATGGTTTGCTTTGGGGTCCCTCAATATCGCCCCGAAGGCCGAGAATCTTACGTTCAACATCGCGAAAACGGCGTGATTCCGAGTGTCGTGTTTGAAATTCATTCCAACTCGAACACCAAAAAAGAAATCGCAGAAAAACGAGATTGGTATGAAAAATACGGGGTGCAGGAATTTTACTGGTTGTTCACCGACCCCGCCGAAGTACGAGTTTTTCTGCGAGAGGATGATGAACTCAAAGAACAGATCGTCGGGACAAATTGGACCTCTGAAATTTTGGGAATACGATTCGACTGGTCGGGTGAGCGATTAGAAATCTATGGACCCAATGGCGAGTTGATGCGACCCACACGGGAGTATTTAGCGATTCAGGCAGAACGGTTGACACAACAGCAAAAGCAATTGCAGCAAGAAAAAAATCGAGCCGAACGAGAAGCGAAAGCCAAACTCGAAGCTCAAAAACTCGCCGAACAGGAACGCCTCAACGCCCAAAAAGAAGCTCAAGAAAAACTCGCTGCTCTGAAACAAGCCGAGCAAGAACGCCTTCGTGCTCAGCAGGAAGAAGAAAAAGCCAAAGAACTAGCTGTACAGAATGAACGCCTTCGCGAGATGCTCAAAAGATTGGGCATCGATCCCAATCAACTTCCACCGAATAACTAATCCGAGAGCTTTTTTACACCGCACCTCTTCTTATTCTCATCACATGAATCCAGTGTTTTTGGAAATGAGATGCCGTTATTTCCAACGAGAGACGATTGACGATTGCCTAACCAAGGTATAGCGATTGGCTTTTTCGGGTGTTGAGATTGTGCGTTACATTATTGAAAGATCCAACTAATCTTTCTTGGCACCCAGACAGTATAACGTCCCCTTCTCGGTTCCAAAAATCACATAACCATCTATGGCAGCGGGGGCACAAATCACAGGACTATCCACCATGACGGACTGAAGGTTTTTGCCTGTTTGTAGGTCTAAAATATAAAAATTCTCATCCGAGGAACCAAGAAAGACGCGATTACCGACAATTAGAGGAGAGCAATCCACTCGACGATCCGTTTGAGATTCCCAACCTGATTTACACTTATTTCTTTCATTAGCCCACACTTGGGACGGT
>CAZFDX010000925.1:0-1935 GCA_964518325.1 uncultured Alcaligenaceae bacterium
GCTCCAAAGCGTGGCGATTCTCAAACGCCCCTGAAACAAGGGAGATGTTCTTCAAGCAGAAATGGTCTCGGTAGAAAGCAAGGGGATCGACGGCAACCAGAAGCCGGCTTCCCCTGAGAGCATCGTCGGTCGAAAACTCAAAAAGCCTTTACCAGCCGGTGTCATCATTCAAGTGACCGATTTAGAAGATGTGAGCGAAGCAACGACCCCTTCCAATACACAGGTTTTGGTCAAGGCGAATAAGCCGGTCAAAATGATTGTCCACCTTGGCACGATCGATGTGATTGCGAATGGTGAGGCCTTGGCCGATGGCAAGCTCGGCGACAGAATCAAAGTCCGAAACGTCGATTCCAAAAAAATTCTCACTGGGCGTGTCTCGGATTTTGGAGTCGTAGTAGTGGAATAGCCCCCACGCGAACAAATGGCCATTGTGCATGGAAGAGAATGACACGCGATGGAATGGCCTGATTTTGGAACATACCCCCGGAGTCTATTATGAAATGGAAAAAATGGTTCATGGCCTGCCTGCTCACAGGTTCGATCGTCTCAATGGGATACGGAGACTCGATTTGGGATCGCCGTGATCCGCGACAAGCCTTTTTATTCGAGGATAACCGCGCCCGAAACGTCGGTGATCTTCTCACCATCGTGATTAGTGAATCGACGAATGCTGTGGAACGGGAAACCCGTGCTTTGGATCGTAACAGTAAAAACACGGGGTCCTTGGCGTACAAGGGCAACAGTAATTTCGGTAAAGAGAATAACGCGACCCTCGACGTTTCGGCCAACAGCAACAATCGCCGTCAGTTTACCGGCTCGGCCCAAATCTCGAATACCCGTTCGTTTGTGGATCGCATGGCCGTGACAGTGGTCGATGTCCTTCCCAACGGGAACTTAGTGGTAGAGGGGTATCGGACCCGTGTGGTCGGCGGCGAAGAGCGTGTTCTGAGAATCACCGGTGTGGTTCGCCCCGCCGATATTACCACGGCTAACACCATTCTTTCGGGGAATATCTCCAACTTCCGTATCAGTTATACGGGGCGAGGGACTTCTTCCGAATTCACCCAACAAAGTTGGTTTGGTCGTCTCCTGAACAACATTTGGCCGTAACATTCCGACGAACAACACAACATGTGGCCGTAATGTTCCAACGAACACCACAACATGTGGCCCGAAGTGACAACACAGAATCGGTATCGGAAACCCGTAATACTCCAACCAGAGAATTCCCATGAACAAGATATTAACCGGATTGGCCTGCTTGATGCTGAGCGGCTCGGTATTCGCACAGACCCGTATCAAAGATATTGCCGATGTCGATGGTGCCCGAACGAACCAATTGACCGGCTTTGGGCTGGTCGTCGGGCTGGATGGTACCGGAAGCCGATCTCCCTTCACTCAACAAGTGGCCGTCGATATGCTGCAACGGATGAATGTTTCGACAACCATTTTCATTCAGCAGCCTTCCGATAACGTGATTCGTTCCACCAGTATCTCTGCGGTGATGGTCACAGCGACCTTGGGGCCTTACCATCGTAAGGGACAAAAAATCGATGTGACGGTTTCGGCCTTGGATGATGCCCGAAGTTTAGCCGGTGGGGTGCTGATTATGACGCCGTTGAAAGGGGCCGACAAAGAAGTTTACGCCGTGGCGCAAGGGCCTCTCTCGGTCGGGGGCTTTGCCGTGGCGGGCCAATCGGCGGGGCTTCAGAAAAACCAATTGAACGTTGGCCGGATTGCCAACGGTGCAATCGTCGAGAAAGAAGCGATCGGTGAGGTGCTGAATCGTGGGAAAATTCGCTTCCTTCTGAAAGAGGCCGACTTCACCACGGCCAAACGAGTCGCCAAGGTGATTAACGATCGCTTTCCCGATTGTGCCTTGGCTCAAGATGCCGGAGCGGTTGTCGTTTCCATCCCGCGTGACAAGTTAGAAGC
>CAZFDX010000926.1:0-3360 GCA_964518325.1 uncultured Alcaligenaceae bacterium
TGGTGGTTTTGCATGCTTTTACCTTTGGGAAATTTTTGAATTTCTTACCGGTCTCTTGGCAAAAAAAGGTTGGGGAATGGATCGATGTTCCCTCCTCGGGGCCGGGAGAAAGCCCCCTTTGGCGAATCGAACGATTTACCCCCCCCCTAGATCATTACGAAATGAATTTATGGGTGTTATTCGGATTGGCATTTCTCGGAATCGTGGGGTTCTTCTATATTTATTCGTTAGAGAAACTCGGGGGGGGGGGCACCTCACAATCCATTAAAAGCCCAATTTGGCGCTTGGCTTCACTACGATTCCTCCTCTATGCTTTGGGAATTTTTGTGTTACTCCCGCAGGCCCAGTTATCGTTCGATCGAGAACGATGGCCGAATGTGGTGCTGTTAATCGATGATTCTCGAAGTATGTCGGTCGTTGATGAATTCCGCGTTCCCGAAGTGAAAGCCGAGGCAGAACGGTTGAAGGAAATTTGGACCCGAATTTCTGTTGCGGAAATCCAAAAGGTGCAAGCGAAAATCGCCCAGCTCACTCAGGAAATCGAAACGAACGCCGATAGCCCCAAAGCAACCACCCTGCGTAATGAACTCGAACGGTCCAAATTACTTTTGACCGATTTGAAAACTCCCCATCGGCTTAATCTGGTCAAAGCCCTTTTGGCCGATCGGGAGGGGGCCTTTATTCGAGAATTAGTCGGGGGACGAAAAGTCCGCCTTCATGTCTACCGGATGAGTACGGGGGCATCCCGCATTTACTCCCTTGAATCCGCCGATGCGACCTCTGCATTCTTAGAAGAATTGATGTCATTGATCCCTAACGGTGAATCGTCCCGATTAGGGGACAGCGTGCAACAGATTTTTGATGAATTCCGTGGGGATTCCCTCGATGCGATTATTGCTTTTACCGACGGGATGACCACCACAGGAAAAGACCTCACTATGGTTGCCAAACCCATTGTGAAGGGGGGGGCACCTCTTTTATTGGTGGGCTTAGGTGATGCGACCGAACCGCTGGATGTTTCGTTGAGTGATCTGCGGGCTGAAGAGGTCATCAATTTGAATGATCGCTTGGTGATGGACCTGAAATTAACGTGGAAAGGTCCGAATCCCCCCGCTTCGGTTCCCGTTATCCTCAAACAACAATTGAATGATAAAACCATCGAGTTGGCCCGTGAGTTTGTTCAACCCGATCGCTTAGGGAATCCCGTGAAGGTTCGTTTCATTCATCAACCCAAAGAAGTGGGACCCAAAGTTTACATCATCGAAACACCGGTTCAACCCGATGAAAAAGAAACCGCAAACAACAAAATCGAACATCGGGTGAATGTGGTGGAAGCCAAAACCATTCGTTTGCTGATGATCGAAGCGACGCCCCGTTGGGAATGGCGTTATCTGAAAACCTTGTTTGAACGAGAAATGGCAGTGGGTAACGCTCGCAGTATTGAGATGGATACCTTCCTGCTCAGTGCCCATCCGGATGCCACACGCGAAAAGAAACAAGATCGTTCGTTAATTGGTGCTATTCCCTCTTACGAGCAAATGAAGCAATACGATGTGATTCTTCTCGGGGATATTTCGCCGCGAGAAATCCCTCGTGGGGAGCAAGTCGTTACGGACTTGACAAAATTTGTGAAGGAACACGGGGGGGGGCTAATTGTGCTTTCCGGCCCCAATTCAACCCCTGCTGCGTACAAAGATACTCCCTTAGAAGACGTTCTGCCGATCCAAATCACGAATCCCCCCGTCGCGCCGGCCAAGAGCGAGCCGTATCGTCCCAAGTTGACCCCTTCGGGGCAGTCGCACCCGTTGTTCCGCTTTGCCTCGGAGGATAGTGCCAGTTTAGAAATCTGGAATCAGTTACCCCCGTTGTTAGCAGTTTCAACCGGTTATCGCCGAAAACTTTCTGCCGAAGTGCTTGCGGTTCATCCCACGTTAATGGCCGACGGGGGGGGGGATGCATCGACCCCAGAAAATCATCCCTTGGTGTTACAACAATTTGTCGGTTCGGGACGAGTCCTGTTTTTAGGATTTGACGATACTTGGCGTTGGCGGCCCCAACAAGGGGAACGGTTATTCAACCAATTTTGGTATCAAATGGTCCGAACCCTTGCTAAGGGGCGCGTCGGTCGCATCGAAGTGCGGACGGATCAGAAAACCTATCGCCGAGATGAACCGATGCGGATCACAGTGCGATTTCCTGATGATTCCCCCCCCCCTGTGGCAGGGACTGCGGTTCGACTTCAGTTAGAACGTCGTTCTCTTCCTCAAGGGGGTTTTTCTCAAGAGTTAGAATCCCAAAGTTTAGCTCTTTCCTTGAAATCGGGGACACGAGCAACCTACGAAACCACTTGGAAACGCACTGGAGAAGGGGAATATCTATTGAACTTGACCGCGCCCGAAGTGCGTGGGACCCGGCCGAAAACCGAAGCTCGGGTGCTCACCACCCCCGGGGAAATGGATCGGGTCGAGCTAAACGAGAAACAACTAAAAGATGCTGCCAGCCTGTCCCAAGGAAAATACTACCCCCTCTCCGAGGCCGAAAAAATCCTGAGCGAATTACCCGAATCCTCTCGGATTGTTTTGGGGCAATTATGCGATCCGGTTGATGTCTGGCGTCATTGGACCTTATTGGTGTTGATGCTGAGCCTATTGACCGCAGAATGGATTGCTCGGAAGCGTTGGCGACTGCTGTAAAAATCCGCCGCGATTCGTTGCATCGAACTGCCGAGATTCGTTGTATCGAATGAATCCGCTGCGATTGGTCGTATCGAATGAATCGGTTCAACTGGGGGGTTATCGTTTCGCACGTTCCACAGAAAGATACGGGGCCGCCAGCGTGGGGGTCTTCACGATCGTGCCGGTTAAGGTCACTCGATCCCGCACGCTGGTCATCTCGGCCAGATTCACCCCCCGTTGAGGAATGGCGTAGATGATGACATAACCTCGATCATCAATCAGTTTATAGGCCTGAACCCCTTCGATATAAAGGTTCGGGACTTCGCGTAAATATCCGGGGCCGTAGGTCACCAATTTGGGTTCTGGCAATTTTTGGATGCTTCCTTCTAAAGGTTTTCCAGAAGAATTACTGGAAGTGAGCGTTCCTTCGGTGGAAGGTTTGGGTCGGGCCGCCTCGCGGATTTTGCTTTGGCTTTGGACGATGCGATTATAAACGATCGTAAGAGCCTCACTTTCCGCAGGTTTTTTGCGCAGGTCTACGTAAATCTGATTGTAAATGGAAATAGCCAAGTGATAATCCAATACTTGTTCGGCCCGTTCTTCATCGGGTAACAATGTGTGATTAGCCAAGGAGGAGGTAAAGCCAGTTTTCTCAACGGCCGCCGGCGGAATTTTCCAACACGAA
>CAZFDX010000927.1:0-13779 GCA_964518325.1 uncultured Alcaligenaceae bacterium
CCCCCCCTGCCGGCCCAACCCATTTGGTTGATCTTTAAGGTTCATGAATTTCTTCCAGCGGTGTTGGACACGAACACCGCCAACTTACTGCGTGATGAAATTATGGATCGTTGGTTACAATCTCAGATTGTCCCGAACGAACCACCCCGAATTTTCGGTCAAACCTCGGGGTCATAAACTCCGGTTTGAACCCAGTGATCCGCCACACGGGTCGCCCGATCCATTTCCTGTTGGAACCGATGGAGATAGTTGGGAAGTTGTTCAACAGTTGTTTCGGCAGGAATCGAAAGGCCGATCCCCTGAACGATTCGGGCACGGCTGAAGGGTTTCGGCAAAGCAAATCGATCCCACGATTTCAATCGCCATGCTTTGGCGAAACTCACGCCGACGGGGACCAATTCGAGTTGCGTTTTCCAAGCCAAGTAGACGGCACCAGCCTGAGCGACCCGTCGCGGGCCACGCGGACCATCGGGAGTCAGCCCCAAATGTTTCATGGTTCCTGCCCGCAGCATGCCCATCAGTGCGGAGACGGCTTTCCGGCTTGTGGAACCGCGTACCACCGTGATACCGAATCTTTCTACGAGTTGGGCAATAATCTCCCCATCGCCATGTTCACTGGCTAAAACGGTCATATTTCGCGGACCAAACCGAATGCTCGGCAACACCATGTATTCGTGCCACACACAATAAATGACACGTTTCCCATCTTGCATATAGGGGGCTTCGGGACGGTAATCGTTTTTCAAAGCTCGAATTTCCACCCGCAAAGTTCTAAGCCAATAATAAATCAACTTGTGAGCCAACCACGTTAAACGCTTCAGAGTTTTAGGATTTTTGATTTTGAGTCTCATCTTCTAGAATCCGATTTCGTGATTACTGAGACGTTCAAATCCCGCTTCGGTGATGAGATAATTATGTTCAATCCGAACGCCACCGATGCCATCGATGTATAAACCTGGTTCCAAGGTCACCACATCGCCGGCCCATAAATGTTCCGACGAATGCAGCACAAAAAAAGGGGCCTCGGGATGGGTTAATCCCAATCCATGACCGGCATGATGCGGGAAGTGGGAAAGCAAGCCCTGCGAGCGAAAAACCTCGGCAACGGCATCGTAAATCGTTTGGCAGACTGCCCCTGCCCGTAGGAGATTTTCACCCGCTTGCAGGGCTTGTTGGCAAACACGCATCAAATTTTGTTGATCCTTGGAAGGTTCCCCACCAACGCAGAGGGTATTCGTGAAATCGCTTCGATAGCCTTCAAGGACAACCGAATAATCGAGAATGAGGGTATCGCCCGTTTTCAAAACTTGGGTGGTTGCTGCCCCCCCCCTTCGGCCACTTCCGGGCGAAACGGCAAAATCCCCGTAGACAATCACAGCACGTTCCGCGGCTTGGTTACAAGCCTGAACTATCCCAGAATAAACATCCAGTTCGGTCATGCCTGCCGATACATTTTGCCTTGCCCAGCGAAAGCCTGCCTCGGCCACTTGCATACAGCGCTTCAATTGAGCCACTTCGTCGGGGTATTTGGTTCGCCTTTGTTCTCCAACGATTGCTTGAATTTTGTAACCTACGGGGATGAAAGGATCGTCCCGTAAAGCGGCCCCCAAGGAAGAGACGGCCTCGGCAAGGGCATTGCGTCGGGTTCCTTTCCCTGCGGATTGACCATCGTACCAGTTCACCACATCGATTTTCTCGGCGAAGGCGAGTTTGGCTCGGGCGGCTAATCGATTATCGCAAATCAAATGGGCTTCACCACCTGAATAGAGCAACAGCACCCCAGAGAATTCGGCATTGAGAGAAATCGGATCGGGTCCAAAATTCGCTAAATAACGCAGGGTAATTGGATCGGTAAACAGGAAACGATCGGCCCCTAACTCCCGATGCAAACGCTGAAAAAGGTCTTCGCGTCGTTGGCGGCAACCGGCTGCAGTAATCATGAGAATGACTCTCCTTGTGGGAGGAATACAATGTGGCAGGATACGGTTTTTCTCAAGGTTGTACAAGTCGAGAGGTGAACATGCTCATTCGCGGACGAGACCCCTTCTCCCATGGCGTTTACGAAATCGATTACGAAAATGGGCAAATCCAGCAATGCGCTCTCCAACAACGGATTCGGGGGGAGGTCGATGCCTATCTCAGTGTGCCGTTTTTCGATATTCAAATCAACGGCGCACAGGGAATATCGTTTAACTCTCACCAACTCGATGAAGCTCAAATTCACCAAGTGGTAGAAATCACAACGGCGCATGGCATTGGTTTATTCCTGCCGACCTTGATTACTGCCTCGTTTGAAGATTTAGCACATGGTTTCAGAACCTTGGCGCGGGCTTGTCGTCACTCATCGACTTTAGCAGCACGAATCGCCGGCTATCATCTCGAAGGGCCTTATATTTCCCCCGAAGAGGGTCCGCGTGGCGCTCATCCTTTAGCTCACACTCGTTCACCGAACTGGGACGAGTTTCAACGCTGGCAGGACTGTGCCGATGGAAAAATTCGGATGATCACTCTGGCACCGGAACTTCCCAATGCCTTGCCGTTTATCGAACGGGC
Source organism: uncultured Alcaligenaceae bacterium (assembly GCA_964518325.1). Lineage (GTDB taxonomy): Bacteria > Planctomycetota > Planctomycetia > Gemmatales > Gemmataceae > SKW135. The sequence goes on from CAZFDX010000927.1 coordinate 2,554, forward strand.
CACGCAATCGGGTGTGGTGGTGGCGATCGGGCATACGGCAGCCCGTGCGGAACAGATTCAGGCTGCCATTCAAGCCGGAGCCAAAACGAGTACCCATTTGGGAAATGGTTCCCATGCGGTTTTGCCACGTCATCCGAACTACATTTGGGAACAACTCGCTGCCGATGAACTGTATGCCAGCATCATCCCCGATGGTTTTCATCTCCCTCCCTCGGTCATCAAAACCATCATCCGCACCAAAGGGGCTTCCCGAACAATCATCACTTGCGATGCCAGCAGTTTAGCAGGCTTACCTTCAGGGCGATATTCACAGTGGGGGGGGGAATTTGAAATTTTGCCCAATGGCAAGATCGTCGTTTCCGGAACTCCCTATCTCGCGGGGTCGAGTTTTTTTACCGATCAATGTGTGAATTTCTTAGTGACGACACTAGGTTACCGCTTGGCTGAGATTTTACCGATGGTGACACGCAATCCGTATGAGTTGTTCGGCTGGCCCGTACCCCAGATTGAGACGGGTTATCGCGGACCGTTATTATTGTTGAAACCATCGGATGATGGCTTGATGATTGACTGGGTGAATTGAAGACGTTCGGTGAAGGTCATTATCCTTGATGAAAGAATCTGAGGATGGTTTGATTATCAATTCGTTGATGTGAAAGTGATGGATAGTTTCAGGATCGATCCTTCTCACGGACTTGAAGAGGTAATCCCCTTATTGATCCTTCTGATTGAGTCGTTGAAGCAACTCTTGGGTCAGGTCCATTCCGTCGTTCAAGTAAACCGGAATCATGGCAGTGGGCTGAAAGTAAAGATTCACTTTGTTGGGGTCTTCAGCGCCTTGTGGGAGATATTTTGGAGTCACGGGGCAAAAATAAACGACATCTAGTTTGTACTCTTTGGCGAGCGAGGCAATCTCTTTTTGGCATTGGGTATACATGAGGGCCAATTGCTTTTGCGAAAACGATTCGAGATAAGCTCGGTGTTTTCGGTCGGCATCTTCGAGTTTTCGTTGTGCTTCAATCAAATCTTTTTCGGCCTCCATTTTTTCTTTACCGGTTGCTCCCGCGAGATCAATTTTTTTCCGTTCGACCACCCTGAGGAGAGCGGCCATTTCCGCAGAACGAGATTCTCGTTCTCGTTGTAATTCTTCATTGGCTTGTCTCCATTGCTTGAAATTCGAGATGATTTCGAGCATTGAGATATAGCCGGCCCTTTGGGGAAGAATTTCCTTTTTCTCGTCGGTCGGTTTTGCTTTCAGGAAGGTGGCACCGAAAAATAAACCCAATAACGAGGCCAAGATCGTTAGGCCTAAAGTGGTTGATCGTTTCATCTTTTCTCCGAGTTTGAAAATCCACTAACGAACAGGAGTGTAAGTGTTGGGGGTAACCCGTTTGAGGGGGGGGGCAATGGCAGGACGAGTGGCCAAAGGGAGCCTTGCCCAAGCGGCTTTCCAGAAGCCCAGTCCAAAGCCAAGGTGAATCGCAATAAAGGCTTGCACAATAGGCCAAACACCCACATCCGGAAGGTGTCGGGCTTGTCGGAAGGCCTCTGCGAATAAGACCCCGAGATATAACGCCAAGCTGCCGGCACCTAACCACAAAGCGGGTTCCCAAAATAGGCCGATGCAGGCAGTCCCCAACAGCCACGCAAGCCACATCGGCGGAACCAATGCCGCTAGCGTGAGCGAATCGTGGTGTTTGCAACTAAGTCGATAACGACCGATTCCGTAACGGCTCATTTGATATAGCAATCCTTTCCACGAGGCTCGTGGTTCGTACTCCACTTGAATTTCTGGGGTAAAGTAGCAGGTCAACCCTGCTTGAGCGGCCCGAGTGTTAAAATCCACATCCTCACAGGCATCGAAAGATTCATCAAACAGACCGATTTTCTCGAACACTTCCCGCCGGTAGGCCACGGCCACATTCGTGGGTTCAACCCATTTGGCTTGTGCGGAAAAGTTAGCCGAATCGGGATTGTGTCCCAACCAAGAATGTCTCGCAGCAGAAACGGCCTTTTGGAAAGGGGTCGGGTTCGAGGTACGCAAAGGTTGAGGGCGCCCCAAAGTATCGGCACCGGACGATTCAAAATTGGCAACAACCCGTTGCAGATAGTTTTCGTCGGGGATGGCGCAATGACCATCGACGATGATGATATATTTCCCCGTGGCGGCTTGGATGCCGATGTTCCGCGCTGCACTCGAAAGCCGTTTGGGATTCTCGTACAACGAAATCACGGGGTGAACCTCTGCCAGCGCGAGGACTTGTTCGACGGTGTTATCTTCGGACATGCCATCGACCACGATGATTTCATACTCATCTTGGGGATAACGCTGCCGCAGTAAACATTCCAACGTCTGGCGGATAAAACGCCCTTCATTACGAACCGGCACAATTACGCTTATGGTGACCATCGGCGGCATCCTTGCCTGTGGAAGAATTTTCGAGCGAGTCAAAGGGCTTTACGATCGTTTCTGCGTTGTCATCGTTAGCGACTGGGGGTTCAAAGTGCCCCGTTTTTTATTGGGGTTATTCAAACCCAAAACCTTCTGGGCCGTGCGGACCAACGTAAGCAAATCGAACCAGAACGAGAGCCGATGAATATAGTCCCGATCGAGCTGAACCTTTGCTTCCACATCCGCCAATGCCACATCGGGAGGGAGATGAACTTGGGCATGCCCCGAAACTCCAGGCCGAAGAATCAGGCGATCATTATAATGGGTGATGGCATCGACCAACCGCGAAGCAATTTCGGGTCGTTCGGGACGCGGGCCGAGCAAACTCATTTCGCCCCTTAGAACATTAATTAACTGCGGAAGTTCATCCAAATGCGACGCTCGTAAAAATTTCCCGAAGGGGGTCACACGGGGATCACCCGGTTTGCTCCATTGCGGTCCCGAAATTAGTTCACACCGATGGTGCATCGTTCGCAGTTTATAAATCGTGAAGACGCGGCCAAATCTTCCCACCCGTTCTTGAGTGTAAAAGGCCGGTCCCCGCGAGGTCAATTTCACGAGGATTGCACAAATCGCGACCACAACAAGGGCCGGCACCAAAATCAAGATCGAGAGGGAATAGTCCAGAATTTTGCGGAACAAAAGGGTTCTCCGCAACGATTCTAAAGAGCGTTGTGGAACCAAACTTGGGGTTGTCCCCGTGGTTCGAGGAAACAATCGTGGGTGGATTGCGTGATTCCGATTTCGAGTTGCAGGTTCTGTCATGTGCATCCATGCGGGTAAGAGTGGGGCGGTTCCTTCCAAAAAATTTGCGAACGGGTTTTCCCTGCTCGCAAACGAACACGTTCCAATCTATTTCACGAGTTGACCCAATTCCTGAGCCAAACCTCCTACGAAGGTACGATAGGGATCGTTTTTGGTCAAGTCCTCCTCTTCCTCTAAGGGATGGACGACGTAAAGTTTATACAACAGGGGACTTCGGCCAAAATACCAACGCGGAAAATCGGGGGCTTCCCAAGCTCCATTTGCGGACCAAGCCCAACGGACTCGAATACGTTCTACCCCCGTGGGAGATTGTTTCTCGAAATCCGCGACGTAGAAACTAGCTTGACTGCCATTGGGAAGAAGGATCGTTTGCTTCGAGGTCGGTGTTTTCACGCGGTACCCTGTGCCGAGATAGCAAACATCCGGTGTGTGTATCGCCACCTCGGCAGGAACCCCCGAGGTCACCGCAGCCACACAAGCTCGGCCGGCCCCTTGGGGAAGGAATTGGCGGGATACCGTTTTGGTTTTCGGCGGCATGTCTTTCGGATCGACGGGTAACATCGAACCAGGCATAAAACCGCTAATCGGTTTATTCAGGCCGCTGAGTAAATCGATCCCCGTTTCTTGAGCCGACGCCGGCGCCCAGCGATGGGTTAACATTCCATGGACGACGCCGGAAAGACCGAGCATCAGAAGCGTAAGAAAAATATATTTGGGTTGCAGTCTCATGATTTTGAAATCCTTTTCCTCTTCGGATCAAACGCCCAATTCCGAAACGGGAGTTCCTTCTTCCCCTGCCATGTATGGTTTCCTAGCAGCGAGCGATTTATTTCCAGATTCTTCCCCTACCATGTTTTCCTAGCAGCGAGCGATTTATTTTTTCGTGGTGTTTGCTAATTCCAGCATTCTTCCTTGTTCGCCCCATGATACACCACACCAAACACAGGGGGAGCCAAAGAAATAATCTTTTCTTGCGCTCGCATCATCATGGGTAATCGTGTTTCAAATTTCTCGACGCTGAGAATCACTGCATCGGCATGGCGAATCAAGGGAGCCGATTCGGCAACCATCAACACCGGATGCGTGTTCACAATAATCACCTCAAAATTTTGGCGAAGATGTTCGAGAAAAGAGGCAATTTCGTCGCTAGAGATTCGGGCACGAACACGATCGTTCCATTGACCTGCCGGCAACACGGCCAACCCTGCGGGAAGGATTTTGACGGTCTCGGGAAGATCGGCATCGGCCCCAAAAATTTCACAGACTCCCAGCTCATTCGGGACACCGAAAGCATAGTGGATAGTCGGGTTGCGAAGATCAAAATCGACGATGAGAGTTTTCCGCGCACTTTTGGTAAAAGCAATTGCCAGTTCCACCGCTAATGTGGGACGACCTTCCTCCTGCAAGGCGCTGGTCACGACGATTACCCGCCCCCCACTTCGACCGAATTGATCCAGCAAGCTCAGGCGTGTTTTTTCAAAGGCCTCTTCTGCAAAGATCGATTCGGGAGTCGGTTGACCGTACTTGGTTTGTAAATTCGGGATGACCCCAAGGATCGGGGCCTGAGAATTTTGTCGCACTTCTTGGAACGAAAGGACTCGACGGACCTTCGATTCAAATAAGATGACCCCAAGGCCGACGAGTGCAAACCCCATGAATCCCGCAAAGATGGTCCCCATGAGTTGTTTTTTCATCTCTTTTTTCATGGGGACGGCAGCCAATTGCACCGACTGAACACGATCGGGGGCATTCAGTTCCGATTCGAGCAATCTTTTGCGTTCAATCATTCGACTGATTTGCGCTTCTGTGGTCTCGTTATCCACTTTCTGGAAATCACGGGGGGCGTTGTTGGCTCCGGGCGTTAATTTCACCAATTTAGCCTGATACTCTTCTAACTCCCGTTGGCTTCGATCGCGGCGATTTTTCAATGCCGTAATATCCGCCTCGATTTTCTCCCGATTCTCCTTGTTGGTTTTTTGAACGGCAAGCAATTGCCCTTGTTGGAACTCAGCAATGCGTTCTTGGCGAACCCGTTTCAGGTCTTCTTGCAATTCTTTGATCCGTTTCCGATAGGCCACTTTAATCGGATGATCGGGGTTTTCGGGATTCAATTGATTGGCATAATTCAGGTTACTCTCGACGTTAGCCAATCTTTTTTGCAGGTTCACAATAGCCGGATCGTTCTCCAATTGGGTGAGAAAGGTCTGGGGGGGGGGCGGCAAATCCATCTCGGGGGTTTCCGACCTTTTGATGAGCCGATCTTTTTCCATCTCCAGATTGCTAATTTGCGTATCGAGAATCGCGAGCGCCTCTTTCAATTTCGTAAACTGGGATGCGGCAACCTGTGTGCCGATTCCCGGTAAGGTTTCCACCTCGGGCTTCACCTCGGCATTCTCGGATTTGGGTAAAAACCGTCGATTGAGTTCGTCGCGGAGCCGTGTGATTTCTTTGTCGAGTTCGGCCAAACGGGTTTGTTTTTTCTTGCGTTCATTCTCGACGACCTCTTTGAAAAAGGCATTATGAACGGCATTGACGATCAGGGTAATGGCCCGAGGGTCCTCCCCGTTCAAGCGAGGCTTAATCAGCTCGGAACCTTCGGGCGATTCGATGATGAGTTTTTCTTCTAAATATCGATAGGGGTCCGGTTGATCGCGAAGAATCGGAAGCGAAGCCACCTCGGGGTCCCTGAGAGCGGCCACAAGAACAAGGTTCGAGCGCAACAAGCCAATTTGGGTTTTGATGTAACTGGCAAAATCGCTTCGACCGGTGGGATCTTCATTGAAGAATAATTTGGGGTCCTGAGGGGAAACCCGAATCACAGAATAGGTACTATACTCGGAGGGAATCACACTCCAAGCAATCGAAGCAAAAATTGTGGCCAACAATCCCCCCAGAAAAACCACTAAGGGCCAGCGGTAACGTAAATAGGCCAGCGGTTTGATCCCCGAGGGACTCGGAGAGGGACTGGGCACGGGCACGGGCATCATCGGTTCCAGAGTTTGAGCGGTCATTGCCGGAAACGAAGGTGCCGATTCTGCGATCCGAACAGGTGAGGTCGTCTGATTCATCGCTGCCGATCCTTGGTGTGCGATTCCATGAAGCTAAAATTCAAGTCGTAATTATTCAAGTCGTCATTATATGAATATCGAGGGTTCCACATTGACGTTATCCCCTCCAAGTGAAGCCCTCGCGTCCACTGGTCAGGGATTGGTTAGGTATCGGCCCGATTGCAGTGGGGGGGGGGACAGCCCCTTTGGCGCTGACTCGAACCCGAATGGGTTTGGCTGGCGCGCTGTGGAGTTTCGGCACCGATTGAGGCACATAACTGGTTGTCGGGTTGAACGGGAGGTCACGTTTCTTTTCAATAATCAAACGAGTAAGCAACCATAGTTCCGCCAGCAATAAGGCCAAGCCTACGGGCATCATCATCCAGCCGTTAAAATCGTGGAGAAAATCGGTGACCTTTTCTCGGGCGGCACTTTCTTTGAGATACACATGGGCCAAACCGGTGGCAGTGATCCTCAAGATATTGGTGATTAGGGCAATCGGAACAATACTAAGAATCACGATTAACTTGAAGACCCAATGACGTTCCATCAGAAAGGCAGCCCCGAAGCAGAAGGCCGCAAAGGTCACCAACATCCTAAGACCACTACAGGCTTCCACCACTCCTAGCCGAACATCCTCAATTAAAATCAAATTCCCTTCCGAGATCGCAGGTTGCCCCAAACATTGCAAAAGGAAAGTGCAAGCCAAGGTGGCAATTTGTTGCAGTTGGGCGCCAAGGAGCCTTTCAGCACTGTAGGGAAGAGGCACCATGAACAGTAGGAAGAATAAGCTAGGCCACGCCACACGGAACAGCGCGAACCCACCGAAGATAAAGGTCAGCGCCGTGATCGAAAGAACCAGAGAAAGCCCATCTAAAGTGAGATTAGCAATTAATGCCCCTGCTCCCCTTAGGGCCAATGCTAGCCCCAATAACCCCAGCCCCAGAATCGGCCAAGGTTGTGCCGGCTGATAGAAATCTTTGCGACGATATAACAAAAAGAGTGCAAAGAAGGGGACAAGCATCCCATGCGAGTATTGGGGATCGGAAGCCCACTTCTCCCAGAGGTTCAGGGTGGTAGGCCAATAAGCCCAACCCAACACACAAAGAGCTAATACTCCTACGAATGAAGGGCGTAACGGACTGCCCATCTGGTCTTCTCCGGTGTGCGTCTGTATTTCGTAGGGGGAGACTCGGCCCTTCCATGTGCCGAAAAAAGGAACCTCCTGTTCCTACGGAATTTGTTGAGAATGGGGATATTAATCAGAATGGACAATTTACGCAAGCCCAATTTTCCAAAATGGTTCTCCGTGTGCTTTTCTCATCCGTTGGTACTGGGCTTGATGGTCACGATTTGGCAAGTCGGGTTTGCTCTCAGTGCTGGCAGCGGTACGCTCCAACAACGGTACCAATCGCTAACCCAATGGGATGGCGGCTGGTATCGCTTGATTATTCTCGAAGGGTATCATGCCCCGCCGATCGAAGAATGGAACGAGGATAATTTTGGCACGGTTGGTTTTTTTCCGGGTTACCCCCTGACGGCCCAACTTTTTTACCATCTCGGCTTGCCGGTTCGGGTCGCTCTTCCGTTCACGGCCCAACTCTTTGCTTGGCTGATGTGGAGTTTCTGGTTTGTTCTTCTCAAACGATGGCAGCTTTCTCCTCTCGTTATCTTTTTTGCCACCCTGTTGATTGTGTCGCACCCGATGGCCTTTTTTTTGGTCGCCAGTTATTCGGAGTCGATGTGTTTAGCGGGGTTTCTCGGCTTCTGGATCGGCAGTCAACTGCAAACTCGGTGGGGTATCTGGATGGCGATTGTGCATGGGATCGCTTTGACCTCCTCGCGAATTGTGGGTACTCCGGTGGCATTGCTCCCTCTAATTCAAAAAGTGCTTCCCAAATCAAACGATTTCATGACGTGGAAGCGGGCGATTCTTCTTTCCTTCGGGGCCTTATTAGGGGTCGGTACATTCTTCTTGTTTTGTCAGATTCGTTTTGGTCATTGGGATATGTACCAAAAAACTCAAGGGACCTTCTGGAATGTCCACCCCGATTATACCGTTGTCTTGACCCCGACTTTATACCTGCCGACCTTAAGGCACCAACCTGCCGAGCGTTTTTTTCACGCGGATTATTGGACAAGTCTTCGATATGATGATCTGGGATATTTTCAGACCGCCTTGGGGTTTTGGTTCTTTCCTGCGATTGCCATTTTTGAGTTGATCGGGATTTATCGAGGCGGAACCGGTTGGCGGCAGCGTTGGCCTTTTTGGTATGCGGCTGCGGTCTTTTTTTATTTAGCCGCCGTGGCCCATTATTCCCGATTATTCGGCAGTGTGACCCGTCATTACTACGTTGCCTTGATACCAATCACCCTAGCGGTGTGCCATGCCCTTTCGGAGTATCGTCTCTCGCGAAAAGCAGTGGTGCTGGTCATAGTGGTGTTGAGCCTTTTGGCGTTGGGGTTACTCATTGCCCAATACAAAACACAGGCCGCTTACATGCAAGGGTTGTGGATCGCCTAAATCAAGAGCGTGCTAAGGATATGGTGAGGATATGGTGTGCGGCGTTTGGGAATCAAAGATGAATCAAAGGTGCTGTGCATCCGGAAGCATAGCCTCTGGCAAGCATTACCTCTGGCAAGCATTGCCTCTGGCAAGCATTGCCTCCGGAAGGGGTATCTGGAAGCACAGCAACCGGAAAGCATTGCATTTTCGGTTTCCCGTCTCGATCCTTTCTGGGTAGACCCATCGAAAAACGAGATTGTTGTTACACAAATCGATCCCCGAGGAAAAAAGAGGTTTCCGGAAGAGGAATTGACCTAACCTCAGGCAGAAATAATGTTTGGTGCCGATAAAGTATCGGGCAGCATTTGAACCCAAAGGTCATTTTTTGAAGATTTTTTTTCTTGCCGGATTTTTTTCTTGCCTAGAACCCTCGATAAGATTAGTATGGACAAAACCGAAGGTACGTCTTTTTCGTACCCCCCTACCACTACATCCTCACTTATGAGGGCCTTCCATTATGTTCACATTACTTGGCAAAAGCCGTAAGTTTTGCGATGGTCTGCAACGTCGCGATTTCCTGAGAATTGGTGCTTTTGGCGCCGGCCTAACCTTGGCCGATATGCTCCGAGCCAAAGCCATGGCAGCGGGTTCCGCAAGTGGCGGCATTCCCCAAACAAAACAGAAATCGGCGATCATGATCTACCTTCCGGGTGGACCTTCGCACATGGATATGTGGGACCTGAAACCCGATGCTCCCGCTGAGTATCGAGGGGAATTCAACCCCATTAAAACGAATGTACCGGGTGTTCAAATCTGCGAACACTTCCCCATGCAAGCCAAAATGTGGGACAAACTCGCAGTGGTTCGCTCCCTCGTCTCGGTGGACGAACACTCGGATTCATTGGTCATGACAGGTTACTCGGAACAAACGAACCGTACCCAATCGCATCCTTCTTTTGGTTCGGTCGTCTCGAAACTTCGTTCGGGGTCCGCTGAAAATTCTATTCCTCCCTTCGTGAGCCTTCGCGGCATGAGTATCGGCTGCGAACCGGGCTATCTCGGTGTGGCTCACCGTGCTTTTACTCCGGATGGCGCGGGGTTGGATAACCTTCGCGTTCGCAGTGGCTTCACTATGGAGCGAATGTCGGACCGCAAAGAACTTTTGACCGCTTTCGACTCGATCAAACGAGAAGTGGATACAGGCAGCACTATGAAGGGGATGGATGCCTTCGCGGGTCGCGCCTTTGACATGATTTCTTCCGGCACGGTTCGTAAAGCTCTGGACCTGAAGAATGAAGACCCCCGCACCTTGGATCGCTACAAAGGAATCGAACAATTCTTGACCGCACGCCGATTGGTGGAAGCCGGCGTCGGCTGTGTGACCTTGGCCTACGGTGGTTGGGATACCCACAGCGGAAACTTCAAAACCTTGAAGAAACAACTTCCGGAACTGGATCGGGGGATTGCCAACCTGATTCAGGACCTGCACGATCGGGGTATGGAAGATGATGTGGTGACGGTTTGCTGGGGTGAATTCGGTCGAACCCCGAAGATCAACTCCAGCGATGCCGGACGGGACCACTGGGCACCTGCCATGAGCGCCTTGGTGGCAGGCGGCGGCCTGAAGATGGGGCAAGCCATTGGTTCGACCAATGCTCGGGGCGAAACCCCCAAAGATCGCCCCTACAAAGTGCCGGCCCTGCTAGCAACCTTGTACCATGCCATGGGAATCGATCCCTCGATTACTTTCAATAACGGGTCGGGCCGACCGATGTACATTCTCGACGAGCGCAACACGGTTTCTGAACTGCTGTAATCCCGTCGATCCTTCCCAAAAATTTCTATAAGCCAGTGACGCTCGGTTGCTGGCTTTTCTTTTTCCCCACCCAGTGAACTTTTTCTTGGAACCTTTCCACTCATCTTGTCTGAGAAACTCCGTTTTGTTTGGGAGGCTCGGTTTTGTTTGGGAGGCTCGGTGTTCTTGCCCGCACATCGAATGTTCCGATTATGCCCCCTCCATCAGATCATTCCGCGTTCTCCCCTCCTCCTTTCTCATTCTTCATTCTCCATTCTCCATTTTTCGTTCTTCGTTCTTTCTTCTCTTTGCCCTTTTCGTTAGGCTTGTGAGCGATGGGATACCTCCCGATGGATTATTTGACGGGGAAAAAACCGCCATCTCGGGGAAACTCTCTCCCCAAGCGGGGACTCGCTACTATAAATGACCTTGTAACGTCCCTCCCCGTAATTGATCTTTTCAGAGAAGTGTTCGATGAGCCAAACGGAGATACCGGCAGGTCTTGCCGATGTACCAGTCACCAAGACCGCCATCAGTGATATTGATGGCAAAAATGCAACGTTGTTCTATCGGGGTATTCCCGTTCAAGTTCTAGCGCGGGAGAGTTCGTTTGAAGAAACCTCGTGGCTGTTGCTCAAAGGGGATTTACCCACCCAAAGGG
>CAZFDX010000928.1:0-8995 GCA_964518325.1 uncultured Alcaligenaceae bacterium
GGCAAAAGCGCGGATGCTGGCGGAACGGGGCGATTACCACTTTGGCCGAGGCTCGCGATCCAAAATTACCCGAACTTCTGCGAACGAGCATTACCGATCCGCAAACCCGTTCCGCCAGCATCCGCGCTTTTGCCAGTGTGGAAGATGCCGAAGCCCCTGCGTTGATCCTCAAACAATGGTCGGCCCTTTCCCCTGCCGAGAAGCGGGAAGCTCTGATGACGCTGACTTCTCGGGTGAAATACGCCGAAGCTCTTTTGAATGCCATTAGCGAGAAGAAATTGGCTGCCAACGAACTCCCTGCCGATTTGGTCCGCAATATCCGCAACCTGAACGACAAGGCCCTTCAGGAGAAGATCAATGCGGTGTGGGGAACAGTACGGGAAACTCCCGAGGAACGAAAGAAACTCATCGCGGAGTGGCGGGCCAAACTCAGCATTCCCAGCAAAACCGAACCCGACTTGATGTTGGGTCGAGCGCTGTTTGCTAAGAATTGTCAACAATGTCACACCCTCTACGGTGTCGGGGGCAAGGTCGGTCCAGACATCACCGGTTCCAACCGCTCGAACCTCGATTATCTGTTGGAAAATATATTCGATCCCAGTGCGGTCATTCAGAAAGAATACGCTGCCACGGTCTTCACAACGACCAACGGGCGAACGATCACCGGTATTGTGAAGGAAGATCGCGGCAAGATCGTGACGATTGCCACGGCCGATGGTACCCTGACCTTAAACGCCGACGATATTGATACTCGACGCGATTCGCTCACTTCCATGATGCCCGATGATCTGACCAAACAGCTTTCCGAAAGCGAAATTCGGGCTTTATTCGCCTATCTAAGGCACCACACCCACGTTCCCCAATGGGTGACCAAGGAAACCGCAAAAGACTTCTTCAACGGAAAAGATTTGACCGGCTGGATTGGTGACAAAACCTTGTGGAGTGTCCAAGAGGGCGAGATCGTCGGCAGTGCCCCCAAAGGCCTGAAGAAGAACGAATTTTTGAAGAGTGAACTCGCGGCGGGCGATTTCAAGTTGACCTTAAAGGTTAAATTGACCCCGAACACAGAAAATAGCGGGATTCAATTCCGAAGCGAGATTCTCCCTGACGGTGACGTCAAGGGGTATCAAGCCGATATTGGGAAAGGATGGTGGGGGAAACTGTACGAGGAGCATGGTCGCGCTATTCTTTGGGATAAATCGGGTGAAGAACATGTCAAGGTGGGGGAATGGAATGAATATGTGATCGAAGCCGTTGGTAGTCGCATCCGTACTTACATCAACGGCAAGTTATGTGTTGATTTGGACGATCCGAAGGGAGCGAAACGAGGAATCTTTGCTCTTCAATTACACTCCGGAGGTCCAATCGAAGTGAGATTCAAGGACCTGCAACTCGAAGTGAAATAATTGAAATAAAAAGGCCACGTCTAACGATTGGCTCGCCCAGTGCCCAATCAATCACATGACCACTGCCGATCTTTAGAGGGGGCATGATTTCTATAATCATTCCTTCAATCACCCAAAATATCGGGTCTGAGAATCAATCTCTTTGGCCCGTGTGAACCCTAGGCGATGATCTTTTCGACCACGTTCCCTGCCACATCGGTTAAGCGGAAATCGCGTCCATTGTAGCGATAGGTGAGCTTTTTGTGATCCAGCCCCATGAGGTGCAGAATGGTCGCATGAAGATCGTTGATGCTTACGCGATCTTCGACGGCTTTGAAGCCGATTTCGTCGGTCGCGCCATAATGAACCCCCGGCTTGATCCCGCCGCCGGCCATCCAAACGGTAAAGGCATGCGGGTTGTGGTCTCGTCCGGCATTTCCTTTTTGCACAATTGGCAAGCGTCCGAATTCCCCCCCCCAAATGACCAAGGTGGAATCGAGTAACCCACGATTTTTCAGGTCCTCCAACAGACCGGCGATCGGTTGGTCCGTCTCGGCGGCAAAACCGGCATGGTTTTTGGCGATGTTGTTATGACCATCCCAAGAAAGATCGTTTTCCATGCCGCCCGAATAAATCTGCACGAAGCGCACCCCGCGTTCTACAAGCCGGCGAGCCATCAAGCATTGTTTGGCGAAGTGGGTAGCCTTCGGATTATCCAAGCCGTAGAGTTTGTGCGTCTCTTTAGTCTCCTTGTTGATGTCGAGAGCTTCCGGAGCAGCCACTTGCATTCGGTAGGCCAACTCGAAGGATTCGATCCGTGCTTGCAGTTCTGCCTCGGTGGGGTTGTAGGTCCGGTTCAGTTTCGCTAACAGATCGAGTTGAGCGCGTTGTAAGGATTCGTTCATTTCTTGGGGACGTTTGAGATTCTCAATCGGGTCTCCTTGCGGTTTGAAACCCGTGCCTTGGTATACGCTCGGCAGGAAACCCGCTCCCCAATTCTGCGAGTGCCCTTTCGGGATGCCCCGACCGAGAGTATCGTACATCACACAAAAAGCGGGTAAATTTCGGCTTTCGCTGCCAAGGCCGTAGGTCACCCATGAACCAACACAGGGGAAACCTTGTCGGCTCATGCCGGTGTTGATCTTGAACAAGGCGGGGGCATGATTGTTCGAGTCGGTCCAGCAGGAGTGGAGAAAGGCCATCTTGTCAACGTGTTTGGCCAAATGGGGGAAAATCTCCGAAACCCAAGTGCCGCTCTCACCATGTTTGGCCCATTTGAACGGGGATTTCATCATCGGGCCAACTTGATCGGTAAAAAATCCGGTATTTTTATCGAAGCCCTTTAGCTCTTGACCATCGCGTTTTTCCAGTTCGGGTTTGTAGTCCCAAGTATCCACTTGAGAAGGACCACCATTCATAAACAGCCAAATAACGCTTTTCGCCTTGGCGGGGAAATGGGGTTTCTTGGGAGCGAGCGGGTCGCGGGGTGCTTCATCTGCCGCATGGGTTTGCTCTTGAAGCAACGATGCCAAAGCCAATAAACCGAGGCCATTGCCAGCTCGGCTCAAAAAGGCCCGTCGATTGGGAAAGTGCGGATGCGGAGTCGCAAAATAATGAAGCGGTTGCATAGGAGGGTCCAACTAAAGGGCATTCTTATTTTAGCTGGAATGGGGGGATCGGAGTAGGGCAAAATGGAAAGGGTTCGATCGTGCAAGAACTTTATGACCTGAACCGAAGAACTCACGGATTCAAGAAGCCAAGCAGCTAAAGAACACCAACTCACGAATTCAAAAAGCCATGACATGAATTATGCCTAGAACCCAACAAATCCTAAAAGAATTTCCCAAGGATGAAATTGCGTGTTATGTTTATAGCTGATATTCCAATTTTATCGAAAAAGACGTCTGTAGGGGTATGATGGTCGGGGCGATTCCACACAAAAACTTCGCACAAACAGACGGAATGTTTATCCGTCGGTTAGTGGTTGGGCTGTTGGTCACGCTGGGGACTTTTGAAGGTCTGCGCCACTTGGTTTGGGCGACGATTCCTGGGGAAACGACCGAAAAGTTGTTGCCACTGTTCCTTACGATTGGGGTTTGGCTGGGATCGTTCATTTCAGGATTGGCCTTCCAACACGGAATCTGGTCGGGGTTGGGGGTGGGATTAGCCACAGGTCTAGGATTTCTGGGCTTAATTTGGTATCGGTTTGGCATCAATCTCCATCAACTCATCGAGATTTTGCTGCCGCCGACCATATTTGGCTTGATGGGAGGAACGATTGGCCGGTTCGTCTATCGCCCCGCTCCGATGCTCACTCCTATCGATGCGAACTTTACCAAAAATGTGGCCCGAAAACATAAAGTGGTCCCTGTCATTTGGTGGAAGATCATGCTGGGGGCAGCTCTCATTACTGCGGGGGTCTACTTTGCCGATGAAATTCGCTTCCAACTGGCATGGCTAATGTCCGGAAATATCGGGGGGGGGCAAGCGGGCCGATTCACCACTTGGGCCATTGGCTGTATTTGTACTCTCCTAGGAGGGATTTTGGCCGGTGTCGGCACCAAAGCAGGAGTCAAACAAGGCCTTGGCGCGGGGATTCTCGCTAGTGGTATTCTCGGTGTGTTGATTGAGAAACAAGGGGCCGATGCCATGGCTACCCCACATTTTTGGGCGGAATGGATTGAGAAAGACCCTTCGGTTCCCATCGTGATTGCCGCTTGCTTTGTGACCACAACCCTCATCTCTGCATTTGCGGGATACATGGGAAGCACCATTTTCCGAAAATCGTAAGGTTCTCATCATGATTCGATCATCGTGAGAGTGGAAGCGAGATCGAGAGAGATAGAGTAAGATCGTGAGAGTGGGAGACGAATCTCACTCAGGGCTTGCATTAATTTCTAAATCCTTCCTTCGGCTCGGATTCAATAATCTCCCGAAATCTCCCGACTTTAGAGGTTGCGTGTCTCTCCTCTCCCCCTGTGAGCAGGCGACCCCAAAAAAAGGACGTAGCCCAAAGTTTCCCGACTTCAGAGGTTGCGTCTCTTTCCGAAAGGAGGACGTTCACGCCAATCTTTCCTTCGTTATTCTAGATTCTCGTGTTAGATTTCCCATTTTCTCAGAATTATTAGTTATAAAGAAAAATACTTGCTTCTCAGGAATGGGAGTGACCCCTATGAATTGGCGCACGTTCATCGTTCTATTATTGGTTTTCACCAAGCCGAGTTTGGGGAACGATTTAGAGAAAGAGTTCCTGAAAATTGTGAACGATCCGGTTTATAAACATGCTCGCTGGGGTTACCTCGTGGTGGATGCCGAGAGCGGACGCACAATTATTGAACGAAACGCCGACCAATTCTTTGTACCGGCTTCGGTGACCAAATTATTTACCTGTGCCACAGCCCTGCAAACTTTGGGGCCTGATTATCGCTTTACCACTCCGATTGTTCACACGGGGGAAATCAAAGAGGGGGTCCTGTGGGGGGATTTAATTCTGGTGGCCTCGGGCGATTTAACCTTTGGAGGTCGGCGAGGAAAAGACGGCAAAATTCTTTATACCGATATCGACCATACTTATGCTGCCGGTGGGTTTCCCCCAGCCACTTGGACCGATTCTGATCCCTACTACGCACTCAAAGACTTGGTCAAACAAATCAAAGAGAAAGGGATTAAGCAAATCATGGGGGAAATTTATATCGATGATCGTTTATTCATGAAATCGCAAAGCACGGGGAGCGGACCGTTGCTGGTCACCCCTATGATCTTGAACGATAACGTGATTGATATTCGAGTGTTACCCGGAAAAAAGGCCGGCGATCCTGCCAAGGTCGAAACGCGCCCTGTGGTCCCTGTGGTCACTTTTGATTCTCGCGTTACCACCGGAGAGAAAGGCAAACCCACGAATGTCTACATGGATGCCACGGCGATCAACGAAATTTTTGTACGCGGAACCATTGCCGAAGGGAGTCATCCCATCGTGAGAATTTTCGTGCCGGATGATCCTAATCTGATTACTCGTTGTGCCCTTATTCAATGCTTACGAGAAGCTCAAATCAAAGTCGAAGCCCCCCTCCTGCGGCAGAAACAGTATAATTTGCCCGATCGAAATAAGGTTTTACAACTCCCCGTACTTGCGAAATATGAATCGGAACCGTTAGCGGAATCCATCAAGGTTTGTTTGAAAGTCAGCCATAATCTGTATGCCAGCACACTCCCTGCCTTGGTTGCCTTAAAGATGGGAGGAAGTACCGTCGAAGAGGGGCTTCGACATCAAGCGAAAGTTCTCAAAGAATTGAAGGTCGATCCGGATGGGGTGGCCTTTGGAGGAGGAGCCGGAGGGAATATCGTCGATCGGGCCACACCGCGAGCCTGTGTCGAGATACTCCAAGCGATGGCAAAAACCGAATCCGCAAAAAGCTATTTCGATGGTTTGGCGATTCTTGGGATCGACGGTACGCTCGCTACCACGATTGATGAGAAAAGCCCCGCCAAAGGAAAAGTGCGAGCCAAAACCGGAACTTTGGGTTGGTACGATACGCAGAATAGCCGTTTCTTGGTTCGGAGTAAGTCCCTTGCAGGAGAACTCACCACCGAGAAAGGAAGAAAATTGTACTTTGCCATTCTGTTGAACGATTTACCTCTCTCGGGGGATATGACGATTGAACAACAAGGTCAAGTGATCGGCAAACTGTGTGAAATTCTGCACCTGCATGCCGATCGGGCTTTGGACTCACCGCAAGGAAAATAACCACGAAATGGGTTTTAAAGCAAGTTCAAGGAGTGTGTCGCCGTCTTTAGCCCCGCCGTTGAGTTGTTCGCGGACGATCGTATATTTCCCGCTGCTCTTTCTTTCGTTGGGAATCTGCGTATTCTTGGCGGTCCGGCAGTCGTGAAATCCCGAAATCTCGAAACGGCTCAAGGTCCAAAGGCCTAGGCCACGCGACGTAACCGCGAGTGGACCGCCTGTTTCACCAAGTACAAAAGGGGTATTTCTTCGTTTGGAGAAAACAGGTAGCTTCGAGGCGGGAGAAAATAGGTAATTTCTAACGCCAATCGGCCTCGCAGTTGTGCAAACGAAGTGGCATCGGTCAACATTCCCCAAACGGAGAAACTCGGAAAATTCCATAATCTCCGACAGGCTTGATCTTGAAAAGCCTCGTTAGACTGTAGGAAATGGCGTAATTTCAACATCAGCACATCATAGGGAGTTCGTGCGGTTCTTTCTCCCAAGATCGAGCGAAACCAACTTTGGGTCGGTGCGGTCCAAGCATCCTCCGAAAGAATCGGTAAGCGATTGAACGTCGTGTAGCGATTGAGAAGCTCGCAAAATTTTTCAGAGGTGACCCAGACCCGTTCTCTTTCTGGATCGAGATTCATCGCCACACGAAGAACCCGCTTGCCGTGCGTGGGCCGATGGGGTTGAGCATCGATGTGCAACAAATCTTCGCGAGCCGGCGAACTTGTGCGGTTGGCTTCTTCTGTGGTTCGCAAGACCAGTTCGACCGGTTCTAATCCTTGTTTCCACGTCGGGTAGTGCCGTAACAGTTCTGCACGGATCGCAGATTCACACTCTTGGAGTAAGGGAAACAAGTCCTCGTCGGTTTTGGTTCGGAAAAAGGGAGACGCAGTTGCGGAGGAATTCAAGGAGTAGTAAAGGTCGGTTTCCCCCAAGCCAAGATAACGAGGATTGTAGCCAAGCAACCGCTGGCTAAGATTTTGGAGAGTCGAACAGAGATTCCCCTCAAGGAAGAAGAAAGGCCCTTCCTCAACATGAGAAATCGCTGCGAGAGTAGGTTGATGGAACACTTACGCACTCCGACGGATCGTCTTCTTTTCTTTATCGGGAGAGGGTGTAGGTAAAGTCAAGATAAATCGGGTCGGCAAGTTCGGAGGAGAGGAAAGAATCACCTCGCCGCCATTTTCTCGGGCCAAGCGCCACGCAGCGGGAAGCCCCAAGCCGCGACCCCTTCCCGCGTTTCGACCCGAAAAGAACGGATCAAACAGATGCTCGCGTATTTCCTCGGGAATTCCCGAACCCGAATCTTCCACCAAAAGTTCCACCCGTTGATTCAGTTCGCGAATTCGCAGGCGAACCCAGCCCCCCGCATGGGCTGCCTCGATGGCATTTTTCATCAGGGCTTTGACCATCCTTTCCAAATGCTTTTGACCGGCATAAACCAAAGCATCCCCTTCACCTAAATTGACAAGGACACTTCGAGATTCTGCCAACGATCGTAGCTCGGCAAGGACAGTTTGACAGGTCGATAACAACGAAAGGGGTTCCGGTTGCGGTTTGAGCGGGCGAGCAAATTGCATCAAGTCGGTGAGAATGCTATGCACGCGATCGACTTGGCGGAAGATGATCCGCAACGGTTCGTGGTATTGCTCCCCTTCGAGGTTTTTGAAAAGCCATTGAGTCTGAGAAGAAATAATCGCCAAGGGGGTATTGATTTCGTGGGCGGCACCTGCGGCAAATTCTGCGAGGGCACGGAGTTTGGCTTCTCGGAAACGATCGTCCTCGGTTGGTAACAACGATAGGTCATTTCTGGGAAGCAACCCTTTGACCTCCCGAGGGTCGGTCCATTCGCGATCGAAGGGGAGGGGAATCTCGCAGTGCAGGAGAAACTCTTTCACCTCCGACACATCCTCCGGAGTCAATTCCAAGCGTTGCAGGAGAATCGACTCGCTGATGGGGTTCAAAGGTCCAAAATCGTTGGGGCGTTCGGCCACAAGCACATCAGCAAGGGCAACGACCATCGCGATTCGAGAGGAAAGGGGATCACATAAACACGAAGAGACCCAATGAGGTAAATGGAGCGATTCCACCGCACGCAAACGGGTGTGAGCTTCGGGCCGACCGAAGGAAATTCGTTGGGCATCGTCCCGTGCTAAGCCCTTCGAGGCATTGAGCCGAAAGGTTACAAACGCTTTGGCATCTTGGACCAACAGGTTCCAATAACCCACATGAGCCGCCACTCCTAACGCCCATGCAAAACGCGGGTCGGCGCTTTCGGTTTGTTCGGCCAATTGGCTGGCCACCTGACCGACGAGCAAACTTCGTTGATAGATGGGGACCCAAATGGGGTGACGCCAATCCACAAAGTGCCAAGGCGTCCGAGTATTCAGATGAATCGGGAAAAGGGGATCGGTGGGAAAGCGTTGCGGTCCCCCCGTCGCATGTTGTAATACAAGCAGGGCAAAGGCAGGGTCTTGGGTGAGTTGATCCCAATCCAAGCACCATTTCTTTTGCCCAAGAATTTTCAATGTCTCGGCATCCGGCCAGAATCCGGGGAGAATCTCATTTGTTTCACCCAGAATCCGTTCAGACACCTTAGAGACTCCCGATGATGGTTCGGTTCCGACCTTATAATGAGGATGAAAAAGTACGGTTTACGGGGAACCCCGAAATAGTCGGGGCTACCCGATGATAATTGATGTACGTTCAGCAATGGGCGATTAAAGGACAATCGATTAAGCAGCTTCCGCCGGTTCGAGTTCCATGAGGCTGCACATTTTCTCGATGAGGGCTTCCGCCGCGAAGGGTTTGTGAATGAAATCATCGGCCCCCGAGAGTTTCAGGCCTTGGATGGCTTCTTCATCCACGGCACCGGACA
>CAZFDX010000929.1:0-5375 GCA_964518325.1 uncultured Alcaligenaceae bacterium
CGATGTGGTGGCCCATGCGATTGCGGTCGAAACGCGGACACTCCAGAACCATTTTCGCAAGGCATTGGCTCGGCCGGTCGCGGCGGAGATTCGTCGCTTACGATTAGAACGAGCCAAGCGGGAACTCACACAAAGTCAACGCACCATCGACCAAATCGCACACGATACGGGTTTTGGCACTGCCACACGCATGGGCGAGGTGTTTCGGCGAGAATTAGGGCTGACTCCCAGCGAGTACCGACGGCAAAGACGGGTCGATCGATCCTGATCCTAATTCTAATAATAGATTGAACATTGTGCCGATTGAGAAAGGAATCTTCACTCATTGTGGATCGATTGCGGTTCCCACATATCGGGTGGGGTCCGGCAATCCTGCTTCGGCAAAACCCTTTCGACGAAGTTGGCAAGAATCGCAATGCCCGCAGGCCAAACCGTTAATATCGGGATCGTAACAGCTAATGGTGTCGGCGTAATTCACCCCCAAGGCAGAACCACGGCGAATGATTTCGGCCTTGGTGAGGTGCACCAACGGGGCATGAATCGTAAATTTCCCGACACCTTCCACGCTGGCCTTCGTGGCAAGGTTCGCGAGATTTTCAAAGGCTTGGATAAATTCGGGGCGGCAATCGGGATAGCCTGAATAGTCAATCGCATTTGCACCGATAAACAAATCAAAGGCACCAATCACTTCGGCATATCCCAAGCAGCAGCTCAGAAAAATGGTGTTACGGGCAGGGACATAGGTAACGGGGATACCCGTAGAAATCGTTTCTTCGGGGCGATCTTTCGGCACTGCGATCGACGATGTGAGGGCCGAACCGCCAATCGATCGGAGATCGATCGAAATGATTTTATGTTCGACGACCCCCATTTGTTGGGCGATCTTTTTGGCTTGAAGCAACTCAATGCGATGGCGTTGCCCGTAATCGATACTGAGGGTATAAACGACATAGCCTTGATCCCGAGCCAAGGCCAGAACCGTAGCGCTATCTAAACCACCAGACAAAAGAACGACCGCTTTTTTCATTTCGATATTGTGCCAGATTCTCAAGGAGGTTCAAGAGCGGGGCGAAATGGTCGATGAAGCCATGAAACAGATACCAGCACGAACCCCATATTTTTAAGGCGGATGAGAAGATCAGAATCGCGAAAGATCAGAATCGCAAAAGGTCAAAAGATCAAAGGATCAAAAGCTCTGTAAGAGGTGCTTCACTTGCTCAACAAAGCGATTGCAACACCGGTCGCCATCAGTCCGAGCAAGAGCAGAAAGGTCCGTCGAAAAACCGCATCGAGTCCCGAGCGATTCAAGAGCCTTTCGAGTTCTTCCTGATTATTCGTTTCGATGGCATGTTGTAACTCGAATTCAAAACGCGATTCGGGATAATCCATCGCCTGTTCTTCCGAGCGTGCCTCGGGGGGGATTTCACTCCCCAACGGTTGCACGGCCAAGGTGAAAGGCAAATTCGCTTGGGGAACCCAAGTGGCCAACCAGTGTTCACGACGGACGCCATCGGGTAAAA
This sequence comes from uncultured Alcaligenaceae bacterium, assembly GCA_964518325.1. Taxonomy (GTDB): domain Bacteria; phylum Planctomycetota; class Planctomycetia; order Gemmatales; family Gemmataceae; genus SKW135. The sequence continues at coordinate 1,521 of CAZFDX010000929.1, forward strand.
ACATCCACATATCTCGAAGCGTTTTGGCATCGGGAAGTTCGCGTTGTAGAACGAGTCGGCCCCCATCCACCAAAGTTTGCGTTGCCCCCAGAAGTAAAGCGCCGTTTCCTTCCCGCAGAATTGGTTCTAACTGAGCGATCGTTCGCGGGGGGAGCGGTTGATTGGGCCATTCTAAATCTTCTAAGGGAGAATGGAGCCAATTCGCGGGGAACTTTTCTGCAATCAAAAAAGGATCGGGAATCACGTCATAAAGTTGACGGCTCATCACACGAACATAAAACCGGTTTTCACTCGCAGAGACAATTGCGCGGGTGGAGCGAGTCAAAGGCAACGCAAAGAGAACCTCTTGGGGGGGGGCTTGGCCATACCGTTCTAGTATTAGGGATAAAGCAGGAACCCACTCCCGAAGGAAACTTGGTGAGCAATCCCCTAGGGTAGTTCCCTCGAAGCGGGCCACGGAAAAAGTTCTTGAGATCATGAATGATTGGCAAGCGAAAGGATTTCGGCAGCGGAAATTTCTGTAAAGCACGGCACAACCCGATCGGCACCGGCTTGAATGAGCTTTTCTGCAGAATGGTGCCCCACAAAGGTCACTCCAACGGCTCGCATGCCGGCTGCCTTGGCGGCTTGGATGCCTGCAACCGCATCTTCCAGAACAACACATTCGGAAGGGGCCACTCCAATCCGTGATGCTGCCACGAGAAAAACTTCGGGATCGGGTTTGCCTCGTTGCGTATCTTCCATCCCAACGATGGCATCGAAATAAGAGGCCGTTTGCGTTATCCTCAGAATCAATTCCAAATTTCCTCGCGGGGCGCTCGAACCAATCGCTTGCTTGACCCCCGCTTGAGCAAAACCCTGCAAAAGGTTCAGAACTCCCGGTAAAAGGTTGATCCCTTGGGCCGCTTGAGCCTTGTAGTATTCTTCTTTGCGAGTACCAATTTCGAGAACTTCCGCATCGGAAAAATTCTCGTTGAACAGCCCCCGAATAATTTCGGGATTTCGTCGGCCAAAGGTGGCATTGAATTCCTCCCGAGAAAGCGGCCGTCCCATTTCCTGCGCGAGTTTTTGCCAAGCCTGATAGTGTAGGTCCGCCGTGTCTACGAGGGTTCCGTCTACATCCCAAATAATTGCCCGAATCTGTGTCATGCAGAAAGGATAGCAAAAGGCCAGCAAACTGGTTAGGGCAACGCTTCAAAGGCGAGTTGGCTCTTGCGTGTTCCTGCGCACCATCACAAGCAGAGAGTACAAGGCATAAGTAACACGAATCAGAATCAGGTCATAAGAAAACCGTAAGAACGTCGAACAGTCGTCGAAGAGCCAAAACGATCTTCGCAAAAATTTCTCACCTTCCTTGGGGCCAATTCTGTGTAAAATAAGGATGCTTTTGATCCTCCTTGAGTTGCTTCGATTCATGATTATTTATCCTGCGATTGACCTTCGAGATGGGAAATGTGTTCGTCTGCGTCAGGGCGATTACAACCAAGAAACAATTTTTGGTGAGAATCCGGCAGAGATGGCTCAGCGATGGGTTCGTGAAGGGGCGCAAGCCTTGCATTTGGTCGATCTTGATGGGGCCAAAGTAGGTAAACCGACGAATAAAGAAGCCATCCAAGCGATAGTGAAAGCGGTTCCGGTGCCGTGTCAATTGGGGGGGGGGTTAAGAACCGAAGCAGATATTGTGGAAGTTTTTTCTTGGGGGGTCGAGCGGGTAATTCTGGGAACCCGAGCTTTGCAAGACCCATTATGGCTGCGTGAACTTGCCCAAAAATATCCGCAAAAAATCATCCTCGGGCTTGATGCAAGGGAAGGAAAAATCGCAACGCATGGATGGTTGCAAACCTCGCAAACCATGGTTTTAGACGTCGCTCAGGAATTTGCCCACTGGCCATTGGCCGGAATTGTATATACCGACATTAGTCGGGACGGTATGATGGCCGGACCTAATATCAAGGGACTCGCCGAATTGGCTCGGGCGGTTCCCTTGCCGGTGATTGCTTCGGGTGGGGTCACTACCCTAGAAGACATTAGTGAGTTGCTCCACTGTGGCTTAGCCGGTTGTATTATTGGCCGATCATTGTACGAAGGCCGCATTTCATTACCAGCTGCATTGGGTTTAGTGGCAAGTGCCGCTGACAATGCAACGAAGACGACTTCCGAAAGGTGAACCCGTGACTAGCGTTGTTGCGACTTCGGATAAGGACAATCCCCGGTTAGCTCCCATGCTAACCGGGCTGGGGGTATAATCGGGGTCGAATGAGTTATCCAAAGTGACAACACTTGGATAACCGCCGATCCCAAGCCTCGACACACTAACGATCTGGCGAACTTCCGCGAAGCCGCCTTCATGATTTAGGTTTCCGTCGTTCCTCTCTTACGAACGACCTAGTCAGGAGGGTTAGGCATGTTGAAGTATCACGCACCCAACATTCGCACGGTGGCTTTGGTGGGCCATCGCGCCAGTGGAAAAACATCTCTCGCCGATGCCATGTTGCACAAATCCCATGCCGTGGATCGGCTCGGGAATGTGGATGATGGCACGAGTATCTCGGATTTCGATGAAGAAGAACATCGTCATCATTTCTCCATCGATACCAGTGTGCTCCACCTCGAACATAACGGGACATTCATTAACCTACTCGATGCGCCGGGCTATCCCGATTTCGTCGGTGCCGCTCTCGAAGCCCTTTATGCCGTCGAAACGGCCGTGATCGTTATCTCTGCAATCAATGGCATCGAAACCAATACCCGTCGGATGTATCACGAAGCCGGTAAACGGGGCTTGGCTCGCATCATCGTGGTGAATAAGTGCGATTCTGAAGGGATCGATTTCCCCTCTCTGATCCATTCGATTCGCGAAACTTTCGGTCAAGAATGTGTCCTGTTCGATGCCCCCATTGCCACCGGTCCGCAATTTTCCGGCGTGGTGAACCTGCTCAAACTTCCCGCAGAGATTCCCGCGACCTGTCCGATCGATGCGGTTCAAGCTCATTCGCAATTGATCGATGCCATTGCCAGCGGCGACGATGTGCTTTTGGAAAAATATCTCAATGAAGGGGACCTCTCTTTAGAAGATTTGGAACAAGCGATTCCCAAAGCGGTGTTCGAGGGACGGGTCGTACCGATCTTTTGCACGGGGGCCAAACTCGAAACGGGTGTGGAGGAACTGTTGAATGCCTTGGCCAGTTATTCCCCCGCCCCGAATCATGCACGCCTGCGCTTGGGGCAATATCTGGCAGGGATGAACGGACATGAACATTCTTTTGAACAGGCCGACGAGAATGGCGAATTTCTCGGCCAAGTCTTCAAAACCGTCAACGATAAATTCGTAGGCCATCTGAGCTTCATTCGGGTTCTCTCGGGGAAAATCGATGCCAAACACACCTTGTTGAACATGCGCACCGGCAAGGCCTCGAAGATTGGTCACCTTTACATGATCCAAGGCAAAACCCACGAGCCAATTCAAGAAGCCTATCCCGGTGATATTGTTGCCGTCTCAAAGGTGGATGATCTGCAAATCGGGGATACCGTTTCCTTCTCGAAAGATGCCCCCAAACTTCCTGCCCCCGTATTTCCCAAACCAATGTATGGCCTTGCGATTGCCCCCAAAGCGAGAGGGGATGAACAAAAAATCTCGATGGGCCTGCACAAAATCGCCGAAGAGGACCCCACCGTTCAAATCACTCACGATCCCCAAACCCACGAAACCATCATCAACGGGGTTTCGCCTTTACATCTGGATGTAATCTGCCATCGATTAAAAGAACGCTACGCTCTGGAAGTCGTCACGCATGAGCCGAAAGTTCCCTACCGAGAAACGATTCAAACCAACGGCGCTGCCGACTATCGACACAA
>CAZFDX010000930.1:0-1857 GCA_964518325.1 uncultured Alcaligenaceae bacterium
AAGTGATTGTTGTTGGGAATGACTTTGCCCGGTCCACCGTATACCTCAAACAGAATTCGTTCGCTGGCGCGTCCTTGATGTGTGGGCAACACATAGGGCATTCCGGTCAGCTCTTTGAGAACCTTTTCAAAGCGATACCAACTTTTCGCGCCAGCGTACGATTCATCCCCGCGAATCATTCCGGCCCATTGGTCGCTACTCATCGCCGAAGTTCCGCTATCGGTCAGCAGGTCGATCAACACATCTTCGGCGGGTATCAAAAACGGGTTATAAAAAGCCTTTTTGAGAATCTGTTGGCGTTGCTCAACTGTGGTGAGCTTGAGAGGCTCGACCATTTTGATTCGGAAAGGTTCGATAATGGTTTTCATGGAAAATATCTCGTAATGATTCGAGAAATTGTAGCAATCGGGAACGAATTGTTCACAATCGAATGCCTTAAAGGAAACCGGCAACCTCTCAGCTTGTTGATTGGATTAGCGAAAAAAGTGATGGCACGCCCGAAGTCTCCAAACGAAACCGGCGATCTCGCTGTGTGAAGGAATTTCGGGAAGCTGTGGAGAGGGGATCGCCCATTGGGAATCGGGGATCGTTCGAAAAGCTTGTGAATCCCATTCACTTCGCGATCGCATCGCCCATTGGGAATCGGGGATCGTTCCCCAGAATGAAATTTCTCGAATCACTTTTCGGCCCCCGATTGTTGCCGACGATTGAGTTCACTTATTGGCTCTCCGAGAACGAAAATTCTCGAATCACTTTTTGATTCTCCTCGGACAGATCAAAAAACTCGAAATTATGTTGCATCGAAAAATTCATTAGAGTAAGATTAAGACACTCCCGAACAAACCGATCCTTGGTGTTGTTCTGACTCTTACGAGTCCAAATTCTTCCCTCCTACCTGAAGAGGCCTATCATGCTGACCGCGAGTTCATCGGCTCGTTTTCTTGGAGCAAAATCGGGAATGGCTCGTCGTGATTTTCTCAGGCTCGGTGCCTGTAGTCTCACGGGGCTAGCGGGTTTAACACCGAGCCAATTGTTGCAAGCCCGTTCACAAAGTTCTTTGTCGTTGCCAAAAGATACTTCAGTGATTTGGCTGTGGTTGGGAGGAGGCCCGAGTCAAATTGAGACATTCGACCCCAAGATGGATGCCCCCGTCGAGTTCCGCAGTACAACGGGTGAAGTGAAGACCAGTCTTTCCGGAATCACCTTTGGTGGGACGTTTCCGAAACTTGCGGAGCGGGCACATCGCATTGCTGTGGTGCGAAGTTTTGCTCACTCCAATAGCGGTCATGGTGGGGGAACTCACTGGGTGAACACAGGAATCAACTTCGCAGGTTTCGACAACAATCAACCGCAGGCAGCCCCCTCGTTGGGTTCGCGTATTGCCTATCGTCGGGGGCTGAATCATCCGGTCACTGGTATGCCTTCCTATATCAAACTCGGCGGTAACATCCGTGCCGATCAACCGGTTTACCTTGGCACGGCTTATGTCCCTTTTGATCCGAACGGGGCGGATAAAAATCTTTTGCTTCAAGTTTCTCCCGAACGCCTTTCCGATCGACGGGGTTTGCTCCGTTCGTTCGATCAGATGAAACGAGAAATCGATCAATCGGGTGTGGCAGAAGGAATGGATCAGTTCGAGCAACAAGCACTCCGATTTTTGACCCAAGATGCCTCGAAAGCGTTTGACCTTTCGCTTGAAAGTGAGCGGCTTCGAGAAAAATATGGTTCGAGCAAATCACCTTATAGCTCGGCAAAAATCGGTGAATGCTTGCTGTTGGCCCGCAGACTTTGCGAAGCGGGCGCGAGTATCGTCAATATCGGTTACGGGGGGTGGGATCATCACAATGTGAATGGTAC